>CAMCDL010000001.1 GCA_945873565.1 uncultured Selenomonadaceae bacterium
AGCACGTGCTGTTCCTGATGATATCTGTTTGTTATATCCGACATTTGATACTAGTGTAGAGATAAATATTCCGTCTAAAAAAATATTACAAAAAGGAGATTTTTCAATATTTTATGATATGAGTGCAATTTTTCCTAAAAATTATTATAATGCTAATCCATATAGCACATATCTTCATAGTGATAATCCAGTAGTAATATTAAAAAATAATAACGTGGAACAAGGAAAGGTTTTGCTCATAAAGGATTCATTTTCTAATGTTATGGCACCATTTTTATCGTTATCATTCAGGGAGGTGCATATGCTTGATTTAAGGGCGTATACTGGGAGTGTGAAATCGTATATAGAACGTAATGAGCCGGATGTTGTTGTTTGTGAATATTATGTAAATACTTATAAAAATGTGGAATATTCTTCTCATAGAAATGAATTTGATTTTAGATAGTATGGACATAATTTATGCTGTAAGCTTATATAATAAACATACAATATAGTATATGATGTTGTATAAATAAAGTTGACACCTTATTCTCAAGGATTTCATAGTATAATCAAGTGAATAAGGAGGTGCCCAAACTATGGCACGAAGTCAACGTAAGTACGATCATGAATACAAGGTTCAGGCAGTGAAGCTTGCACGTGAAATTGGTGGCGCTAAAGCAGCCAAAGAATTAGGTGTTCCGGAGGGAACTAATCATACCTGGTTGAAAGTAGCCAGATCTGGAGGTATGGATATTGGAGAAGGCTCCCATACTCCAGAATCCGCAATGAGTCTTGCAGAAGAGCTTGCAATGCTTCGCAAGAAAGTGAAAGATCAGGATAAAGAGATCCGCCGTCTCAAAGAAGAAAACGATTTTCTGGAGGAAGCAAGTGCTTTTTTCGCAGCGAGCCGTCGGAAGTCAGCAAGATCGAAGGAATGAAATTCATTGCTATCAAGACTGAGGACGGCCATATCAAGGGAAAACTGGCTTTCTATTGCCATATGCTCCATGTTAGTCGGCAGGGCTTCTATAATTACCTGGTGAACAGGGACAAACCATGGAAATATCAGGATTTGGCGGATGCTATGCGAGAAATCAATGCTGAAGATACCTGCAACGATACCTATGGTCGTATCCGAATGTATCAGGCACTACAGCTTAAGCAGCCAGAGGGCGTGCACATTCCAAGTGAGCGTACCGTTTATAGAGTCATGGAAGAGATTGGAATCAGCCATCGCCCTAAACGGAAGCCAAATGGTATTACCAAGGCAGATAAAGAAGCTCGTAAATCAGATGATCTCGTAAAACGGGATTTTACAGCAGATCAACCTCTGACCAAGTGTGTAACTGACATAACCGAGATTAAGGCTAAAGATGGTAAACTCTACGTATCTGGCATTTTTGATTGCTTCGATTCAGCTGTTCTTGGTCTGGCAATGGAGACAAACATGAAAGCTACTCTCTGCCAGCACACGGTCGAGAATGCTTATATGGCATATCCGGAGATCCGTGGGGCAATTCTTCATTCTGATCGCGGGACACAGTACACCAGCGAACTCTATCGCACAACATTAGCAAAATATGGCATCGTTCAGAGCATGAATAGTGCTGGTGGACGTTGCCATGATAATGCAAAATGCGAAAGCATGTGGGCTCGTCTGAAGAGTGAACTGCTCTACGACAGGGTCAACACTGAGGATTTGACGGTGGAGGAACTTAAAGTTATGATCTGGAGATACTTCATCAGTTACTGGAACAATCGGAGGATCTGTACCGCCAATGGTGGTCTTCCTCCAATGATCAAGCGACAGAGATACTACGATTCTCTCCAGCTTGCAGCATAGTCCATGAATCCCTTGAGTAAAATGTGTCAACCAATATTGACAACATCAAGGGCACGTCTTGTGTGGGTGTCTGTAAAACGGGTACTACACTAATTCGTGTGTCCACTGTTATGGGTACATTATAATTTATGAATAAATAAAAGAAATATTAGATGAGGCTAGAGCGCAAGTATAGCATTCAGCAAATTCAGCAATGGTAAAAGCATATTGGAGTATTGGTAAGAAAATATATGAAGCTTGCAATGAAAATGATAGAGCTGAGTATGGAAAAGCCCTATTGTAACAGTTATCAAAGAAACTTACTGATGACTTTGGTAAAGGCTTTACTCCTGCCAATCTGAGAAATATGCGCCAATTTTATACGATATTTCCAAATTGCAACTCACTGCGTAGCAAATTGAGTTGGACATAGTATCGTCTGTTAATGCGAGTTGGTAACGACAGTATAAGGGAATTTTACATAGAAGAATGTATAAAGTCCAATTGGAGCTCAAGGCAGTTAGAACGACAAATAAATAGTTTTCCAAGTGAAACTGAATTACAAAAGTATATAGAAGAACGAGAAAGATTAGAAGAACGTGAGTTGCAATACACACCAGAATATAAGACTAAAATTGTTCTAATAGACAAGGCTGCACTTATAGCTTATATCCAGATTATGTTGAGCGCTGGAAGAATGGTTTATAATGATATAAGCTCAGAAATGGTAAGCAAGCCGGATAAGCACGGCATAATAGCCGCATACAAGGTTAAGGTTTATCTGGATAGCAAAAGAATCAGCAATTATGTTGAGTGGGATGCAGCGTATGGAAAGATAGCAGTATTTGTTTTGAGGTAAAGGAACTGAAATATAATGGCACTTGAAAAAGCAAAAGCATATTTAGCAGAAAGAGGATATTTAGATAGGGTTCAGGAATTTGAAGTGTCCAGTGCTACAGTAGAGCTGGCTGCTAAGGCTGTGGGTACTGAGCCAGGACGTATTGCAAAGTCGCTGACCTTTCTTGTAGAGGATAAAGCTGTAATGATATTGGCGGCTGGAGATGTCAGGATTGATAATTCAAAATTTAAGAAATATTTTCATACAAAGGCAAAGATGCTGGACCGTGAACAGGTTGAGGAAATGATAGGTCATGCAGTAGGTGGCGTATGTCCTTTTGGCATTAATCCAAGAGTGGATGTTTATCTGGATGAAAGTCTGAAAAAGTATGACGTGGTGTATCCAGCTTGTGGCAGTGATAACAGCTCTGTTAGACTGAGTATTTCCGAGCTGGAGGAATTATCTGGGTGCAAGGCCTGGATTGATATTTCCAAAATTAGTGCAAAATGATAAAAAAAAGAATTGTTGAACTGGATATGGTCAAGGGAATTGGCATAATATATGTTTTCCTGAGGCATCTGTGCGAATTGACAGGCGTCAACACCTACGGAGGTGAGGTTTATTTCCTATTTGATTCCTGTACCGAGTGCATGATGTTCCTGTTTGTTTTTCTTTCTGGATACGTTTACAAGCCAAAAACTTCAATAGGGGAAGATATAAAAAATAAGGTGAGGCAGCTGCTGATACCATATTTGAAGTATATATCCTTTTTCTCTTGCATCTACTTTTTTGTTTATGTTCTGCAAGGTGATATGAGCTTGGCAATGTTTGGTACCTATACCATTAGTAATTTTCTGGGAAATCCAGGCTTCGATTATCTGCAATGGACTACATATGTGAATCCTATCAAATATGCTTTTGTACCTTTCTGGTATATTGCAGAGATATTCAGTGCCTTTACATTGTTTATTCTGGTATTCAGGATGGTGAAGGATAAGGGGCTGCAGGGAAAGGGCCTTGCTGCAATAATGCTGCTGGTGCTGACAAGTCTGCTGATGTATTTTGACCTGCGAGGAATTATTGCCAATACATTTGTTTCTGGAGTGTCCTATTTTACTGTGTGTCCGAATATTACGGGTTTTGCTGCTCTTCTTCTGATTGGACATATTCTTCATGAGGTAAGAGCCTTTGATTTAGAGTTTTATAGCAAGAAAAACGTTATGATTACTCTGGCTATATCTCTAGTTATCATGATAACCTTTTTTGCATTTCATGATAATCCTTACGCCCTGCAGTATGCTCATTGGGGATCCTTTGGATTCAGAAGCGTGTATATGGCTACTGTAAGCGCATTAGCTCTTACCTATATGCTGATTAATATCTGCTATTACCTGAAGCGTCTTGAAAGGATTAGGACCTGCCTCACATACATTGGAGCTAATACCCTGGACATTCTGCTGCTTCATTTCGGTATAGGTGAGCTGATTACTATGGCCTTTGGCTTTTGGTATCCTGTTTACGATATTCCATGCTATCCAGCAGATGGCTTTGCCTGGTGGCATTTCTATCTGGTGGTGGTTTTAACAGCTATTATTATCGGTATATATTTTGCAATAAAAAAGAGGAAAGAGTATGTCTGGAAATAACAATATTATCTCTGTTTATGCACCATTGACTGGTAAGGTAATCCCAATAAGTGAGGTAGATGATCCAGTATTCAAAAAACTGAGAGATTATTGTCTGTTTTAAGGATTGCACAGGGTATTGGAGAGAGATTATGAAGACAATCGGATTAATAGGCGGTATGAGCTGGGAAAGCACAATACCATACTACTCAATTATAAATACATATGTGAAGGAACACCTGGGTGGGCTGCACAGTGCAAAAATAGTACTTTTCAGTGTGGAGTTTGACGAGATTGAAAAATGCCAGTCCAGTGGTCAGTGGGAGAAAAGCGGTGCTATTTTGGCAGATGCAGCAAAAAAGCTGGAGATGGCTGGCGCAGATATGATTCTTATCTGTACTAATACCATGCACAAGGTGTTTAATCAGGTCCAGTCGGCGGTAAAGATTCCTTTGATTCATATTGCTGATGCAACAGCTGACGTACTCAAAAAAGACAATATTGGTACCGTCGGTCTTTTAGGTACACGCTATACTATGACCCAGGATTTTTATAAGAATAGGCTTATCCATCAGGGGCTTAACGTGATTATTCCGGAGCCAGATGATATTGATCATGTTAATGATATTATCTTCAAGGAACTGTGCCTGGGTCAAATCAAGGCTGCATCCAGAAATGAATTTTCCAGGATTATTGCTAAACTGAAGTCGCGCGGGGCTGAGGCTGTAATACTTGGCTGTACCGAAATAGGACTTCTGGTAACTTCGGAGTCATCTGAGCTCAAGATATACGATACAACAGTAATTCATGCAACAAGAGCAGCTGAGCTTGCCTTTGAGGTATAGACGGCTGGTTATGCAAAAAATAACTGATTCAAAAAAGAAGTACTATAAGGCGGCTATGACTTCACTGGTCAGCCTTTCTATTCCTACTGTTTTGGAAGAGATACTGGCAACCCTTCTCCAGTATGTCGATACGGCAATGGTTGGGCATCTAGGGGAGGATGCAACTGCTGCTGTAAGTGCCACCACCACCATTGGCTGGCTGATGCATGCTATTCCTGGAGCCTTTGCTGTGGCAATGCTGGCCCTTGCAGCTAGGGCTAACGGATCTGGTGATGAACGCCTGTTGAAAAAAATTGCTGGGCAGGCAATGATATGTGCCTTTTCTATAGGAATTGTCCTTGAAATAGCAGCGCTGGCATTGTCCCCATACATTCCGATATGGATGGGGGTAGAGGAAGATATTGTCGGGCCGGCCAGTATGTATTTTTTCATCACAAGCCTGACACTGGTTTTTCGGACATCCTCGAGAGTGTTTTCTGCTATGGTACGCTCAGTAAAGGATACAAAGTCCCCTATGTACGTCAGTATCTGCGAGAATATACTGAATGTTGTTCTTAATTACATTCTTATCTATGAATGCAATCTTGGGATATTTGGTGCTGCGGTTGCTTCATCCATAAGCTTCTGCCTAGGCGGGCTGGCAATGTTTATTCTTATGCTTAGCAAAACTGGACTTAGGCCAGGTGTTGGTGACCTTAAGCTGGACAGAGCTATAATGGCTGAGGCATTATCCATAGGTATGCCTGTGCTTGGTACAACAGTTGTTAGCTGCCTGGGTTATATTGTGTTTGCTGGTATGGTATCCAGAATGGGAACAACGGTGTTTGCAGCGCATTCCATAGCTATTACTGCTGAGCAGATAGTGTATATACCAGGCTATGGTGTAAGGGTAGCTACAAGCTCTCTTATTGGCAATATCCTTGGCAAGGGAAATCTTGCAAGGCTTCGGATAACCAGCAGGGCTGCTATTTTTCTGACCATGGCAATGATGCTGGTAAACGGAACACTATTGTATTTGTTTGCTCATCCGTTTATGCAGATATTTACCAACTCTGCGGAGGTGGCTGAGCTTGGAGGCAGGATGCTTAAGCTGGTAGCCTTTTCAGAACCGTTTTTTGGTCTGATGATAGTGCTGGAGGGCATCTCCTACGGAATGGGGCGGACAAAACATATTTTTCTCTGCGAGTCAGCCAGCATGTGGGGCGTGCGTATACTGATGACATTTATTTGCATAAATGTGTGGGGACTGGGGCTTGAAGCAGTCTGGTTCTGTATGATAGCTGATAATATAGCAAAGTCCCTGCTGTTATATATATTCAGGCCAAGAGTCTGATGGTTTTTTCATTATTTTTTTGGAGGTCCTGGCATGGAAAAAGTAATTTCAGGTAAACAGTTTGATGAGGAACGGGCATTGTATGGACTTAAGGATACAAGGGTAACCAGCTGCAGGTTTGATGGTCCGGCTGATGGTGAATCTGCCTTTAAGGAATGCTCAGATATAGTGGTTGAAGAATGTTATTTTAATCTCAGGTATCCCTTCTGGCATGATAGGTCTGCTGTCCTTAAAAAGGTAAGGATGACAGAAAACTGCCGGGCGGCGCTATGGTATGATAAGAATATTGCAATTGAGGAGTCTGAGCTTCATGGAATCAAGGCACTCAGGGAATGTACCGGGATAAATGTGAAGGATTCCAGTATTGTTTCCGCGGAGGTATTCTGGCGCTGTTCTGATATCAGGGTGGATAATTGCCAGTTGCAGTCGGAATATCCATTTTTCGAATCCCGTAATGTGGAGATTAATAATCTTAAGATGATAGGAAAGTACTCCTTCCAGTATGTTGAGAATATGACAATAGCTGGTTCAGAGCTGGATACCAAGGATGCCTTTTGGCACAGTAAAAACGTTACAGTGATAGACAGTGTTGTTAAGGGTGAATACTTGGGCTGGTATTCTGAGAATTTGAAATTTGTACGCTGTCATATTATAGGTACCCAGCCTTTATGCTATTGCAAGGGACTGATTTTAGAGGACTGCACTATGGAGGCGACAGATCTTTCTTTTGAAAGAAGTGAGGTGAATGCTACGATATCAGGACGCATTGAAGGTGTAAAAAATCCTCTCAAGGGCTTTATCAAGGCCGATGAGATAGGTGAGCTGCTGATTGAGGAGCAGTACGTTGATAAGGCAGCGACAGAAATTATGTGTTCCGAAATCCAGTGCATAAGGTAAGCTGACAACAAGAGATTTAAAAAGGTTTCTCAGCTGGTGCTGCCAGCTGAGAAACCTTTTTTCAATGAATTAAGGCATACTAATTATCACGGGTTTGTGTTATAATATTAAAATATGCTGACTGTTTGCAATTTCAGTTGGTGAATGTGGTATTCTAGTGTATTATCAAGGAGAAATATATGCAGAAGCTTAGAAAAATGCCATTGCTTCCCTTAAGAGGAATGATGGTTTTCCCATATATGATTGTTCATCTCGATGTTGGCCGCGAGCAGTCTGTAAATGCTCTTGAGCAGGCTATGGTAGATGATAAGCAGATTTTTTTGACAGCCCAGATTGATAGCGAGGTAGATGCTCCTAAGCTTAGGGACCTTTATGAAATAGGTACCGTAGCTGAGGTAAAGCAGGTACTTAAGCTGCCAGGCGGTGCCATAAGGGTTCTGGTTGAAGGCCTGCATCGTGCTCAGATTGTAAACTATTATCATGATGACTCATATGTTGAGGTTGAAATCGAAGAGTACGTAGATGAAATAGATGAATCTATGGAAATGGAGGCCTTGACAAGGGCTGTTGTAAGCCAGTTTGAAAACTGGGTAAAGGTCAGCAAGAAGATTCCTTCTGACGCTCTTGTTTCTGTATCGATAATAGCTGATTCCGGACGCATGGCTGATCTGATTGCTAGCCACCTCAATCTTAAGCTGGAGGATAGGCAGGCTATTCTGGAGTGTATCGATGTGAAGGCAAGGCTGGAGCATCTTTATGGCGTTCTCCGTAAGGAGATGGAAATCCTTGAAATTGAGAAAAAAATTGGCAGCCGGGTAAAGAAGCAGATAGGCAAAATTCAGAAGGAGTATTATCTGCAGGAGCAGATAAAGGCTATTCATAAGGAGCTGGGTGACCCGGATGGCAAGACTGGTGATATTGAAGACTTTAAGAAGCGACTCAAGGAAGGAGATTATCCTGAAGACGTGGTGAAGACTGTAAAGAAGGAGCTTACCCGTTTAGAAAGATCCTCCAGTATGTCGCAAGAAGCAGGCGTCATTACCACCTATATCGACACTTTGCTTCAGATGCCTTGGCGTATAAGCACTGAGGACCATATAGATGTTGTTGAAGCATCCAAGGTCCTTGATGAGGATCATTATGGTCTGGAGAAGGTAAAGGACCGCATCCTGGAATATCTGGCAGTAAGACAGCTTTCGCCTGATATGAAGGCTCCTATACTTTGTCTGGTAGGACCTCCTGGTGTTGGCAAGACTTCTCTTGCTGCATCTGTTGCCAGAGCCATAGGCCGTAAATTTGTCAGAAGCTCCCTGGGCGGTGTAAGGGATGAAGCGGAAATAAGAGGCCATCGTCGTACCTACGTAGGTGCTATGCCTGGCCGTATTCTCACTGCTCTGAAAAAGGTTGGCGCCTGCAATCCAGTGTTCCTGCTGGATGAGGTTGATAAGATGGCAGCTGATTACAAGGGGGATCCTACAGCTGCACTTCTTGAGGTTCTTGATCCAGCACAGAATAATACCTTCAGTGACCACTATGTTGAGCTTCCTTTTGATTTATCAAAGGTGCTCTGGATAATCACTGCTAATGATATGAGCTCTATTCCTCGTCCACTGATTGACAGAATGGAGATAATACATCTTTCCAGCTATACAGAAAATGAGAAGCTGGAAATAGCTAAGCGCTATCTTGTGGTTCGCCAGCGTAAAGAAAATGGCCTTACTGCCAAGCAGGTCCGCTTTGGTGCAGGCGTATTGCAGCGCATAATTGCCGAATATACCAGGGAGTCTGGTGTGCGCGAGCTTGAGCGTGTTATCGGTCATGCTTGCCGCAAGGCTGCCAGAATGATTGTGGAGGAAAAGGCTGAAAGCGTATCCATCACAGTCAAGAATCTGGCTGATATTCTAGGCAAAACCAAGTATCCGCACCGTAAAAAGGAAAAGAAAGCTGAAATTGGCCTCTGCAACGGTATGGCCTGGACCCAGGTAGGCGGTGATCTCCTGCCGGCTGAAGTGAATATACTGCCAGGCAAGGGCAAGCTGGAGCTTACAGGAAAGCTTGGAGATGTCATGAAGGAATCCGGCATGGCAGCACTCTCGTACATAAGAAGCCATCAGAGGGAGCTTAAGCTGGATGACGGATTCTATGAAAAGATAGACATTCACGTTCATTTTCCTGAGGGAGCTGTTCCAAAGGATGGCCCTTCTGCGGGCATAACAATGGCAACAGCTATGGTTTCGGCTCTTACCCGCCGCAAGGTCAGGGCTGATGTTGCTATGACTGGCGAGATTACCATCAGAGGCAGGGTGCTGGCTATAGGCGGCCTTAAGGAGAAGGTAATGGCTGCCTGCCGTGAGGGTATCAAGACCATCATACTGCCAAAGGATAATGAGCGGGATATAGAGGATATTCCAGAGGAGGTTCGTGATAAGCTGGAGTTTATTCCAGTGTCAAGTATCGATCAGGTGCTGGAAAATGCATTGGTGAAGTAATATGGCTGATAAGGAAAATGTAATAATAACCCAGGGACGATATCTGGCCTCAGCGGTAAAAAAAGAACAGTATCCTGAGGAGCAGCGCAAGGAAATAGTTTTTATAGGACGCTCTAACGTGGGTAAGTCATCCCTGATAAATTCTCTTACCAGAGTGCACAATTTGGCCCGGGTTTCCAGCCAGCCTGGCAAGACTCAGACTATCAACTTTTATGATATAGGTGCCAAGATTGATGGTGTTGAAGGACGCAAGGATTTTTATCTGGTGGATCTTCCAGGCTATGGCTATGCCAAGACTGGTGCTGAGCGCAGGAAAATCTGGAGCAGATTTATCAATGAATACCTGCTTGGCAGTGAGAACATCCAGTTTGTCTGCCAGCTTATAGATTCTCGTCATGAGCCTATGGCCTCAGACGTAGAAATGTTTAACTGGCTGGTGGATAACAATATCCCGGTTCTGCTGGTAGCAACCAAGTGTGACAAGATAGGTCGTAATACCATCAGCAAGAACATTGCGGCCATTAAGAGGAAGCTTGGAGTACCGGAGCTGGATGTGCTGCCGTATTCATCATTGAAAAATGAGGGCAGGGCGGAGCTGCTGGAGGTTATAGCAGGCTGCCTTGCAGAATGACCAGGAGAGATAGATATAATGCTAGGGCTTACCGAATTTGATAAGAGTCTGCTGAACCTGCTTCAGGGCAGCATTGCTCTTTCCCAGCGTCCCTTCAGGGATATGGCAGAGAAACTAGGATCCGATGAGCAGACAGTAATAGACAGGATAAATCTACTCAAGGAGAATGGCTATGTAAGAAGAATAGGAGCCTTCTTCAATTCAGAAAAGCTTGGCTATACTGGTACCCTGGTTGCGGTATCAGTCAAGCCTGATAAGATAGCTTCAGTGGCGGAGGCCATAAACAAGTATCCAGGTATTACCCATAATTATGAGCGTGAGTGCGATTACAATCTCTGGTTTACTCTGCTGACACCAGACAGTGAGACCCACGACAGGATTATAAATGAAATTGGGGCACTTCCAGGGGTTGAAAAGCTGATGGATTTAAGTGCCCGCAGAAAATATAAAATCAATGTCAGGTTTAATCTTAAGTAGGGAGCGCTATATGTTGTCAGAATTGGATAAAAGAATAGTAAGGGCCATGCAGGGGGATTTTCCTATCTGTGCAGAACCCTACAAAAAGATTGCTCAGGAGGTTGGTATCCCTGTTGAGCTTCTCTTAGAGCGCCTGACGCTGATGAAGGAGCAGGGGCAGATACGAAAGCTGGGAGCTGTACTCCGTCATAGGGAAATAGGATTTTCAGCTAATGTGCTGTGTGTCTGGGTAGTGCCTGAGGAGCGAATGGAGAAGGTGGCAGCTAATATGTGCTTAAATGCCGCTGTGACACACTGCTATGACAGAAATACCATGCCGGACTGGCCTTATAATTTTTATACAATGATTCATGGCTCTAGCCGTGAGGAGTGCGAGGCCATTGTTGATGAGCTGGCAATAGAAAATAATCTTTCTGAGAGACGTCTGCTGTTTACGTTAAAGGAATGGAAAAAGACAAGCATGTCTTATTTTACAGAGTAAGAGGTAGCTTATGTTAACAGGTGAAGATATAGATACCCTGATAAAGCTTACTTTATCCTGCATTCTGGGAGGATTTGTAGGATATGAACGTGAGTCAAGAAACAAGTCAGCAGGTCTGCGTACCAACATACTGGTATGCTTAGGTTCTTGCCTTATTATGATTATGTCCAGATTCATGTATCAGGAGGTTGAGGGACTTACCAATGCTGATCCTGCCCGTCTGGCAGCACAGGTTGTAAGCGGTATAGGATTTCTTGGCGCAGGTGCCATCATGAAAGAGGGCGTCAATGTAACAGGACTTACTACAGCAGCATGCCTGTGGGTTGTAGCAGGAGTTGGAATGGCTGTCGGTGCAGGGTATTATATGGCTGCCATCATTACTACCGGCTTGGTATTTATCACTCTGGTAACCTTAGCTCAGCTGGATGCGTACCTGGCAATTGATAAACATATAACTGCTAAGCTGATAATAGTAGATAAGCCAGGAGCTATGCAGGAGGTTTATGACATATTTGCAGAAAAATCTGTTAAGGTTAAGCTCACTAGGGTAGCCTCTGCAGATGAAGGTGGCGGACCTGTGAAGCTGCATGAAATGGTGAATCCTTCCCTGATAGAACGTAAAACCATGGTAGAGCTGGAGCTGCTCAATGTTAAAAATGTAAAGCATGCCGAAATAATTGAAAGCCTGTATAAGCTTCAGGTGGTAAAAAGTGTAGAATTTATATAAAATAAGAGCCGTCATTTTGACGGCTCTTGTTTTATATATGTAGAATTTGACTAATAATTCTGAATATTATATAATTTAGATGTATTTTTTTATATGAACGGACATTTGTTCAAATTTTAAATGCGGGGTGTTTTGCATAATGTTGAAAAGACTCGGTAGACTCGGCAGACTCGGTATGCTCCTGATTGCTGGTATTATGATGCTGGCGTTTTCATCGGTGGCACTGGCAGCTCCTAATGATGTCCGGGCCGGCTCCCAGGGTGAAGATGTTCGTCAGGTTCAGCAATGGCTGATAGAAAAAGGATATTTTGATGGAGAAGCTGATGGCATTTGCGGTGAGGACACTGTAAAGGCAATCAAGCGTTTCCAGGTGGATAATGATTTAGAGGCTGATGGAATATGTGGTCGCATGACCCGTGCCAAGCTTAATCCAAATGCTCAGGACTACACCAGCGGACGTCCTATGATGGTAGAGGCTACAGCCTATAGTGCTTATGATCCAGGTAATGGAATGTATACCTGCATGGGTACTCTGCTGAAGCACGGAATTATTGCAGTGGATCCTGGAACTATTCCTTTAGGTACCAGAGTATATATACCAGGCTATGGTGAAGCTGTAGCTGAGGACCAGGGCTGGGGTATCCGTGGAGCCATGATAGACATAGCATTTGATACTCATGAAGAGGCATTAGCCTTTGGCCGCCAGTATATTGAAATATATATTCTTGATTGAAAATAAAAAGCTTGACAGCTGCTGTTTATAGTGATAGAATAGCTAATGTTAACGGCGCGTTGGTCAAGTGGTTAAGACTCCGCCCTCTCACGGCGGCTTCAAGGGTTCGAATCCCTTACGCGTCACCAACTAAAATATTAATGGGGTATCACCTAGGTGATACCCCATTTTTTGTATTCTTCAGTCTTTTGAAGCCAAAAGCATGTGACTGATATCTGATTTCTGTATAACCTTATAAACACAGGATTTCAGCAGAGACTCAGCATTGTTATTAATGGAAATCTGATCGCTGTATCTGTTGGATGATTTGTATTCTTGAGTATCTCCAGCAGCTGCATCATATATATACATAACAAATTCCGCACTGGAAATCTGCTGGGTATACCAGCCATAATAGTAGTAGACATTATAGGTGTTTCTGACTATAGGCAGGATTACAATATCTGCATCGAGCTCCTTGGCAATGTCCTCAGTCAGGTATTTAGGACTGTATCGGTAGTCCTTTGACATTGCATCGCTGTAGCATTTGTCATAGGCAGTGTAAACGTCATGCTGGTCAATGTAATCAACACGTTCCAATACCCCGTTGAGCGGAACATGAGCTGCTCTTTCAAGCTGCCTTGTAACGTCCTGTACAGCACTGTCGTTGATGCTGCTATTCTGGAACTGGATTGGAACCATGGCAACTCTCAGGGGAGCATCTTTGGCAAGGGCGATAGAGGATATTGTCAAAACCATTATAGCGGCAATGACAGCAGAAAATAGTTTTTTCATAGGGATTCCTCCTTTTGGACTTATTTTTTTTAAAAGAATGCTGATTCAGCACCCTCAGGTGAGAATCAGCTTTTTTGTTATGTAGTTCCAGATGGTGACCAGTCCAGTGGACAGAATCTTGGAAACCATGTAAAAGAGCCCGCAAACATCAGTGAAGAGATACATAAATATCTGGTTAAGAACTAGACCGGCGATGCTGCTGCCGATAAACAGGGAGGTTTTCCGTGCGTTGGTCTTACCTGTGTTAAATACATAGCGCTGGCACATGATGAGATTTACCACTGTGGAAATAGTGAAGGCTGTACCAGCAGCCCACCAGTAATCCCAGCCATATAGCTCTACCAGTGCAATGAGAAGGGCGTACTCAAGAAGAAAGCAGAAGCCGCCAGTAGTGCAGAAGCGCCATATTTCCTTGCGGTCAATGTTATTCAGCATGATGGATACTCCTGTTAATATTTGTCAAGGTCAGGGTCATCCCTTAATAAGTAAAGCGGGCGTCTTTTTACTTCCTTAAAAATGTGACCTATATATTCACCTATTACACCGAGGGTAATAAGCTGAATACCACTGAAGAAGCAGCCAAAAAGAGATACCAGCTTCCAGACATCAGCATCACTGTCAGTCATAAAAAACTGAGGCATAAGGCTGATAAAGAGAATTGCACTGATGGCTAGAAATACAAATCCAATATAAATACCAATCTTCAAAGGCTTTATGGAATTGCTCATTATGCCATTTACAGCCAGCTTAAGCATTTTCTTTGGTGAAAACTTTGATTGACCAGCAAAACGTGGTGGAGCTACAAAGGAGAATTTGCACTGCTTGAATCCAAGGGAACCAATCATGCCTCTGATAAAGCGGTCGCGCTCGCGGTAGCGGCGGAAGGCGACTACCACCTGATGGTCCATAAGACGGAAGTCTGACCCGCCTGGCTGAACATAGACCTCAGAAATAGAGTTTAAAATACGGTAATAAAGATCGGAGGTGAACTTTTTAAAAACAGATACACCTTCAGTGGTCTCTCTTATTGTCTGCACTACCTCATAGCCCTGCTCCCAGTAACTGATAAGCTGAGGCAGGAGGGCAGGCGGATGCTGCATATCGCCGTCCATGGTGATGACTGCGTCGCCATCTGCATGATCAAGACCGCAGGTGAGAGCTGCCTGATGGCCATAGTTCTTGGCCAGGATGAGCGGCCTGACGCGACGGTCCTTTTCAGACAGGCTGTGAAGAATAGCATCGCTGCCATCCTTAGAGCCATCATCAACCATAATAAGCTCCCAATTATAGTCTACAGTATCCATGGCATCAACTATAGCATTATAGAAATGATCAATAACCTCAGATTCGTTGAATACTGGAACTACTATAGAAATTTTTTTCTTTTCGTCACTCATTGGTTTCCTCTTTCTTCACAGGAAGTATCTTGACCAGACGGGCATTTACTGCCTGGCCGACAATTTCCTGCTGATATTTATTGAAGGTCGGATCATTTTCAAATCTGTCATATCCCTCATAATCCACTATCACATAGTACGGCTTATCCTGAGGCAGATCCTCATAGGCATAGAAAGGCATTACATTAAGTGCCTTCCAGCTCATAGCCTCTGGACGGTTAGCCTCGATTGAGGCTCTGTGTGAAAGGGTATAAATGGTACGCTGGCTGTAATAGGTTTCAGAGCAGCGGTACTTATCATAAGCAAGTATCAGGTCATCTTCAGTGGTGACAGCCTTTATGCTTTGGGAAATTTCAGCACCGGAATAATAGCCGCTGACAATACCAGGGGCCACAAATACTGCAAGGATGATGAATACGCCAGCCATTGCAGAGCACAGATACTCCAGATGATAATTTCTCTTAGACATGATGTATCCAGCAAGGATTGCGGTTGGCATCATAGAAGGGAACGTATAGGTAGGATACTTGGAAGCCATCAGCTGATAGAAGATGATGACAGTAAGACCCCAGATAAGAAGAAAGGCTGTTTTTGGATTAAGCTTCTTAACAGCTTCTTCCTTGTAGTGCTTTACACATCCGTGGATGAATGGGAATACCCAAGGGAAGAAGGAGGCAGTAAAAATCATTATATAATACCACCAGGTGTTGTTGGCATCATGCTCGGAAACAGTAGCACGGATATAGTTGTGGGTACCAAGGAAAATACCAATGAAATCAGAGCCATAACGGTCATACATGAAATAGTACCAGGTGCCGCATACAGCAGCTACAATAACCAGTCCTGGCAGCAGCTTGATTTTCAGGAAATCCTTCAGGCGTCTCAGATATATAAGATATACTACAATAACAAGGCCTGGCAGAAGGAAGCCGACAGGTCCCTTAGTCAGGATTGCCAGTCCTGCAAAAACATAACACAGATAGTAAAGCTTAGGTTTGTTTTCGTGATAAGCCACATAAAAGAGCACCAGCTCAAGGCTTGAAAACAGGAATAGGGCCATGTCTGTAACAATTGCTTTAGAAAGATACCAGAAGCCTACACAGGTTGCCAGCATCATAGTTGAGAGGATAGCAACCTTGTTGTTGTACAGCCTGCGGGCAAACCACCAGGTCACACCGAGGCTCAGTACACCAGTTACTGCTGGAAAAAAACGGGCAGCAAAATCATTTACGCCAAATATAGAATATGCTATGAGAAGCTCCCAGAAAATAAAAATAGGCTTATCAAACCATGGATTTCCATGGATGCGGGTAGAAAACCAGTCATTAGCCTGAAGCATTTCCAGGGCACATTCTGTATAGTTGCATTCTACAGGATCAGTAACGGGAACCATTTTGTTACCAGCCAGCTACATAATAAAAGCAAACAGGCACACGAGGCTAATCTGCATATTCTCACTAAGCTTGTAAAATTTATTCAGAATAAAGTCCTCCCATAGTCGAAATTAATCATTTAATTATATCATAGAAAAACTTTCATTACTATATTATTGATTGCCGTACATATAGTCATAATAGGCTTTTTTCATTTCCTTGCGGTTTTTTGGTGCAGGCCAGAGCTCACCTACGGCATTTTCACGCATGGCGCTGGCTAGGTGAGGGTAGAGCTGCGGATTTTCAATGCTCATTTCCTGTATCAGCTCCTTGACCCGCTGGCGGATGGTGTGACCATCATTAGGACAGGGTGATGGAACTGGCTGGACCTGATGATACTGTATTGCATCAATTATTTCCTGCTCACGGAAATATACCAGCGGGCGGATAACAGTAATGTCAGTTTTATCTAAATAGGTGCTAGGTGTGAAGGTGTGAACCTGGCCAGAATAAAGAAGTCCCATGAACAGTGTTTCCACAGCATCATCATTGTGATGAGCATAGGCCACCTTGTTGCAGCCCTGTTCCTTGGCATAACGGTTTACTGCTCCCCGACGGAAAAAAGCACAGGTATAGCAAGGATCCTTACCTCCCTGAGCATCAATAGCTCCCTTGATATCGACGTCAAAAGAATGGTGGGGGATGTCCAGCCGCTGCATAAAATCCTTAATGGGAGCAAGGTCAAAGCTGTCGCTGAACATAGGGTTTACAGTTACAGCCATAAGCTCGAATTTTTTCTTGATACGCTGCCTCATCATTGCCATAGCATAAGCCAGGAAAATGCTGTCCTTGCCGCCGGATACGCCAATCATAATTCTGTCATTGTCCTGAATCAGCTCAAATTCTGTAATAGCACGCATAAGCTTGCTGAAATAAATCTGAGGAAGATTGAATTTTATTGTCTTATCTATAAAGCATCATTCCTTGTATTTGCAGTGTTTTTTCAATAGTATTATAACATCGGAAGTCCATAGCAGACAATTGGTGTGTATTTGTAAGAGATTTTTGTGTTTTTCTCTTTTCGAATGAATCTCGTTGTGGTATAATCATTAGCATTCGAGTAAAGAAAATTTGTCGCGTTAAATCGCTGATGGGAGGATTTCCTATGATAAAGGTCATGGTAAGCGGAGCCTGCGGCAGAATGGGTCAGGCAGTGCTTAAGGCTGTTATTGAAGACTCCGAGCTTGAGCTCGTAGGTGCAGTAGATCTTGCTGGTGGTGCTGATGCTGGCGAGCTGGTAGGGCTTGGAAAAAACGGCGTTATTGTCGGTACAGACCTTGAGGCTGTAATAAATGCCTCTAGCCCAGAGGTTATGGTTGACTTTACCCGTCCTGATGTAGTTTATGCAAATGCAGTAAAAGCTATTAAGAAGGGCGTGTCACCAGTAATCGGAACAACTGGGCTTTCCGATGAGGAAAAAGCTGAGCTGGCTGAGCTTTCCAAGGCTAATAATACTCCTGTATTTATAGCTCCAAATTTTGCTATAGGTGCGGTGCTGATGATGCTTATGGCTAGGCAGGCTGCCAAGTATATGCCTGAGGTAGAAATTATAGAGCTTCATCATGATAAAAAACTGGATGCTCCTTCAGGAACTGCTCTTCAGACTGCAGCTATGATTTCTGAGGTCAGAAAGGCTCATGTTCAGGGTAACCCTGAGGAAACTGAGAAGGTGGCTGGTGCTCGTGGCGCTGATGTGGACGGCATGCGTATCCACAGCGTTCGTCTCCCAGGCTATGTAGCTCATCAGGAGGTTATTTTCGGTGGCCTTGGACAGACCCTGACTATTCGCCACGATTCTCTTAACCGAGAATCCTTTATGCCAGGTGTATGTCTTGCCTGCAAGAAGGTTAGGAATCTTGAGGGGCTGGTTATCGGTCTTGATAAAATAATGGACTGATATAATAATTATTATAATTAGAAATTATGAAAGGAAGATATAAATAATGAAGAAATATAATGTTGCTATTCTTGGTGCTACTGGTGCTGTCGGTCAGGAGTTCCTGAACCTTATTGAGGAGCGTAATTTCCCATTTGCTGAGCTGAAGCTCCTGGCTTCCAAGCGCTCTGCAGGCAAGAAAATTCAGTTCATGGGCAAGGAGTACACCGTAGAAGAAGCAACTGAAAGCTCCTTTGAGGGAGTTGATATTGCTCTCTTTGCTGGCGGCTCCATCAGCAAGACCTTTGCCCCAGTTGCAGTAAAGGCCGGTGCAGTTGTTATTGATAATTCCAGCACCTTCCGCATGGACCCAGAGGTTCCGCTGGTGGTTCCTGAGGTAAATCCAGAGGCAATCAGCCAGCACAAGGGTATTATCGCAAATCCAAACTGCTCCACTATCATTATGGTTATGGCTTTAAAGCCTCTCTATGAGGTTTCCAAGATAAAGCGTATCGTTGTATCTACCTATCAGGCAGTTTCCGGCGGTGGCAAGGAGGCTATGGCTGAGCTCGAGCAGCAGGTAAAGGATATCAACGATGGCAAGGAAGTTGTAGCAAACATCCTGCCAGGCGCTTCTCTGTCAAAGCATTATCAGATTGCCTTCAACCTGATTCCTCAGATTGATGTCTTCAAGGAAAATCTCTACACTAAGGAAGAGATGAAGATGATAGATGAAACCAAGAAGATCATGAGCGATGATTCCATGCGTATTACCGCGACTACCATCCGTGTTCCTGTTTACCGCAGCCATGCTGAGTCTGTAAACGTTGAGTTTGAGGATGAGGTTTCTGTAGAGAAGGCTCGTGAGGCTCTGGCAGCATTCCCTGGCGTTACCCTTACTGATAATCCAGATGAGCAGGTATATCCAATGCCTCTCTTTACCTCCGGCAAGGATGATGTAGAGGTTGGCCGTATCCGTAAGGACTATTCTATTGACAATGGCCTGAACTTCTGGGTATGCGGTGATCAGATCAGAAAGGGCGCTGCGCTCAATGCTCTCCAGATTGCAGAATACATGATTGAGAATAATATGATAAAAGCATAAGTATACATGCTGCTTCGTTGACATTCCTATTCCTTTATGGTATCATTAACATAACTTAATAGGGCCTTTAAGACATGTCCAGAGAGGCTGTCAAGGGAGCTATCATCTGAATATACTTTTATTTTATGGTCATTATGGCTTCTTTGTGCGCTGGCATGAAGGAGCCTTTTTTTATGTTCTGTTAGGCCCGATATGCTTTGTAAGGAGTGATTCTCTTGGGTAAGGCCAACGTAAATCTCAGGGGCAAGGACATTCTGGCTCTGGAGTATTTGTCCATTGAGGAAATCCAGACTATCCTGGAAACCGCAAAAGAGATGAAGAATGTCATCCACCGCGATATCAAGAAGGTTCCAGCTCTTAGAGGAAAGGCAATTGTAACACTTTTCTATGAGCCAAGTACTCGTACACGCTCATCCTTTGAGCTGGCAGGAAAATACCTTGGTGCGGATGTTATCAACATTACTGCTGGCACCAGCAGCATAGTAAAGGGCGAGAGCCTCAGGGATACTCTCTACACCATGGAGGCTATGGGTGTGGATGCTATAGTAATGCGCCACAAGGCCGAGGGTGCAGCTGAATATGCTTCTAAGGTTGTAAGCCCGGTTATCATCAACGCTGGCGATGGAGCTCATGCACATCCATCCCAGGGCCTGCTTAATCTGTTCACCATCATGGAGCATAGATGCCCTGATGGAAATTTCAAGGGAATGAAGGCTGCTATTCTTGGTGATATCCTCCATAGCCGTGTAGCACGCTCTGATATTCAGGGTATGCGCAAGATGGGCATAGAGGTTCATCTTGCTGGTCCTAAGTCTCTGATGCCAAGATTTCTTTTCGAGGAGGAAGGTATTGTTGTTCATGACAGGATTGAGGATGCAATAAAGGATGCTGATGTTATCAACGTGCTGAGAATTCAGCTGGAGCGTCAGAAGTCCGGACTGTTCCCATCTCCTAGAGAATATGCCCGAATATTCGGCTTAAATGACGAGCGCCTGCAGCTGGCTAAAAAGGACGTTCTTGTGCTCCATCCAGGGCCAATGAACAAGGGCCTTGAGATTTCTCCTTTTGTAGCATATGGTGAGAATTCTGCTATTCAGGAGCAGGTACAGAATGGTGTTGCAGTCCGTATGGCGATACTGACCCATGCATTGGCAGGAGGTAAAGAATGAAGACTTTGATAAAGGGCGGCAGGGTAATAGACCCTGCTAATAAAATAGATGGCGTTTTAGATGTCCTGATCGAGGACGGAAAAATTGCAGCAGTAGGTGAGGAGCTCCCAGATGATGATGCTGAAATCATCGATGCTGAGGGACTGCTGGTTACACCAGGCCTTATAGATATGCATGTTCACTTAAGAGAGCCTGGCCAGGAGGCTAAGGAGGATTTCCTTACCGGCTCCAGAGCAGCAGCTGCTGGCGGTTATACTACTATTGCTACTATGCCAAATACCAAGCCGGTAGTTGATACAGTAGCGCTTGTACGTTCTCTGCAGGAGCGTGCTCGTGAGGTTGGCAAGGTTCACATTGAGATAATAGGTGCTGTCACTAAGGGACAGAAGGGCGAAGAGATGGCAGAGATGGGAGATATGGCTCAGGCTGGTGCTGTGGCCTTCTCCGATGATGGCCATTTCACTAAGTCATCCAAGGTTATGCTCAACTGCCTTGATTATGTACGTACCTTTGATAAGGTTATTATCAATCATGATGAGGAGCCTTCCCTGGTTGAGGAGGGTGTCATGAATGAAAGCCATAGAAGTGCAATGCTTGGCATGAAGGGCCGCCCTACAGTAGCCGAGGATATTGCAGTATATCGTGACATTGCCTTAGCTGAGTATGCTGATGCAAAGGTTCATGTTGCTCATATCAGCTCCGGCCGTTCTGTTGAGCTGGTTCGTCAGGCCAAGGCCCGCGGCGTAAAGGTTACTGCAGAGGCTACTCCGCAGCATCTCACAATGACTGATTCAATGGTTCAGCTGCATGACAGCTCCACCAAGATTAATCCGCCGCTTCGTGAGCAGAAGGATGTAGATGCAGTACTGGCAGGACTTAAGGATGGTACTATCGACTGCATCGTCACCGACCATTCTCCACACGCTCAAGAGGAAAAGGACCGCGAGTATATCTATGCTCCAAGCGGATTTCCAGGTCTGGAGACTTCCCTGGGTGTTCTCTTCACTGATCTTGTACATACTGGCAAGCTTGACCTCTACAGAATGATTGAGGCTATGACTAGTGCACCAGCTAAGATTTTCAAGCTGAATGCTGGCAGCCTGGCTAAGGGAATGCCAGCAGATATTGCTGTAATTGACCCTGAGCTTGAATGGGTAGTAGATGATTCCAAGTTCTACACCAAGGGCTCACATTCTCCATTCATCGGCCGCAGCCTTAAGGGCAAGCCCGTTATGACCTTCGTTGATGGCGAGATGGTCATGAAGGATGGCCTTGTAGATTAATGCAGGAGGTGCAATTTTGAAAGGTAAGCTTATTTTAGAAGATGGCAGTGTGTTTACTGGCACCCTGCTGAATAATATTAAGGCTACTGGCGAGGTTGTATTCAATACTGGTATGACCGGTTATCAGGAAATATTGACTGACCCTTCCTACTGCCGCCAGATTGTTACCCTAACCTATCCGCTCATTGGTAATTACGGTGTGGCTGCTAAATTTATGCAGTCCAGGAAATCCTTTGTAAATGGCTTTATCATCGGCGAGCTCTGCCTTGAGGGCAGCAACTGGCAGATGGAAGGAGAGCTGGCAGATTTCCTGACCCGTCAGGGCATTCCTTGTCTTTACAATGTAGATACCAGAGCAGTAACCAGAAAAATTCGTTCTGCAGGTACTATGAAGGGCATTATTGTTCCTGAGGATGCGTCCAAGACTGAGATAGATGAGCTCTTTAACGTGCCAATCAAGAAGGACGTTGTAAAGGAGGTCACCACTCCTGAGGCATATGAGATAAAGTCTGAAAGCGGTGAAGGACCAGAGGTTGTAGTGATGGATTTCGGTATCAAGCAGAATATTCTGACCTCCATGCATGACCTTGGCTGCAACCTGAAGGTTGTACCAGCATCTACAACTGCTGAAGAAATTCTGGCAATGAATCCGGATGGAATCTTCCTTTCTAATGGCCCTGGTGATCCTAAGGATGTACCAGAGGTTATTGAAGAGGTAAAGAAGCTGATTGGCAAGAAGCCTATGTTCGGCATTTGCCTTGGCCATCAGCTCATATCACTGGCACTTGGTGCAGATACCTACAAGCTTAAGTTTGGTCATCGCGGCTCCAACCAGCCAGTAAAGAATCTTCTTAATACCCGTGTCCACATTACCTCTCAGAATCACGGCTATGCTGTAGATGATAAGTCCTTGGAGGGACTTCCATTAGAGGTCACTCATGTGAATGTAAACGATGGCACAGTAGAGGGTGTAAGACACACTTCTCTGCCACTGTTCTCAGTTCAGTACCATCCAGAGGCTTCACCTGGACCAGATGATAATATGTATCTGTTTGATCAGTTCTGGACACTGCTGACTGGTGAGACAAAGGGGGAATAATCGGTGCCAAAGAAGGAATATTTAAAAAAGGTTATCGTAATTGGTTCTGGCCCTATCATTATCGGCCAGGCAGCAGAATTTGATTACGCTGGTTCCCAGGCATGCCGTGCTCTTAAAGAAGAAGGCTTGGAGGTTGTACTGGTAAACAGTAATCCTGCTACCATTATGACTGACACTAATATGGCTGACCGCGTATATATTGAGCCTCTTACTGTAGAGTTTATGGAAGAAATCATCAGCAAGGAAAAGCCTGATGGTCTCCTGGCAACTCTTGGCGGACAGGCTGGCCTCAATCTGGCAGTTCAGCTTTCTGAACAGGGTATTCTTGAAAAGTACGGAGTTGAGCTGCTCGGTACCCCATTAAAGGCCATCGAGCAGGCTGAGGACCGCGAACTCTTCAAGGAAACCATGAATAAGCTTGGTGAGCCAATTCCTGAGTCCACTATCGTAGAGGATGTATCCTCTGCAGTCGCTTTTGCTCATGAAATCGGCTATCCGCTGATTGTGCGTCCTGCCTATACCATGGGTGGTACCGGTGGCGGTATTGCAGATAGCGAGGATGAGCTCATTGATATCGTTATCAAGGGACTCAAGTACTCCATGATTGGCCAGGTTCTCATTGAGCGCAGCGTAGCAGGCTGGAAGGAAATCGAATATGAGGTAATGCGTGATGGTAATGACAACTGCATTACTGTCTGCAACATGGAGAACTTTGACCCAGTTGGTGTACATACTGGTGACTCAATCGTTGTAGCACCATCTCAGACCCTTACCGACCATGAATATCAGATGCTGAGAAGTGCCAGCCTCAGAATTATTCGTGAGCTGGGTATTGAGGGCGGCTGCAATGCGCAGTATGCACTTGACCCTAACAGCAATCAGTACTATGTAATCGAGGTAAACCCAAGAGTAAGCCGTTCCTCCGCTCTCGCATCAAAGGCTACCGGCTATCCTATCGCAAAGGTTTCCGCAAAGATTGCTATCGGTTATACCCTGGACGAGATTACCAACGCTGTAACCCAGAAGACAAAGGCTTGCTTCGAGCCTGCTCTTGACTACTGCGTTGTTAAGTTCCCACGCTGGCCATTTGATAAGTTCGTATATGCAGACAAGACCCTTGGTACTCAGATGAAGGCTACCGGTGAGGTAATGTCCATTGATAGAAACTTCGAGGGCGCAATTCTTAAGGCTGCCCGTTCTCTGGAAATTGGCGTAAACCGCCTGCACCTCAAGAAGATGCCAGGCTGGGATGATGCAAAGGTGCTGAAGAGACTGGGCCGCTGCAATGATGAGCGTATATTCGTAATTGCTGAGGCACTGCGCCGCAAGGTGGCAACCATTGATGAAATCTATGAGATTACCAAGGTTGACAAGTGGTTCCTCAGAAAGATTGCTAAGATTGCTAACATCGAGAACCGTCTGGCAGAAGAACAGCTTACCCCTAGCTTGCTGCTGGCAGCAAAGGATGTAGGCCTGGCTGACGTATCCATTGCTGAATGCTGTGGCAAGACTGCTGATGAGATCCGTACCATGCGCAAGAAGATGGGTATACTGCCTTGCTATAAGATGGTAGATACCTGCGCAGCTGAGTTCGAGGCAGCAACTCCATATTATTACTCAACATTCCATGCTCAGGAGGATGAGGTAGATACCTCCAGCACCCGCCGCAAGGTTGTGGTACTTGGCTCCGGTCCTATCCGTATTGGTCAGGGTGTAGAGTTTGACTACTGCTCCGTACATTCTGTATGGGCCCTGAGAAATATGGGTATTGAGGCAATTATTATCAACAATAATCCAGAGACAGTATCAACTGACTTTGATATTTCCGATAGACTCTATTTTGAGCCTCTGACCACTGAAGATGTCCTGAACATCATTGATAAGGAAAAGCCAGAAGGTGTAATCGTACAGTTCGGCGGACAGACTGCTATCAACCTGGCAGAATCCCTGCAGAAAGCAGGTGTAAGGGTATTTGGTACCTCTGTAGATGATATTGACCGTGCTGAGGACAGAGAGCGTTTTGATGAGGTCCTTACCCAGGCAGGAATTCCACGTCCGCAGGGTATCAGCGTAACCAACCAGGAGGATGCAATTAAGGGCGCTGAGGAAATCGGTTACCCTGTAATGGTGCGTCCATCCTATGTACTGGGCGGACGCGCTATGGAAATCGTATACAATGAGGAAGAGCTCCGGGACTACATGGGCCGTGCAGTTCAGGTTACTCCAGAGCATCCGGTTCTGGTTGACCGCTATATGCAGGGTACTGAGGTTGAGGTTGACGCAATTTCAGATGGTGTTGATGTGGTAATCCCAGGTATCATGGAGCACGTTGAGAGAGCCGGCGTTCATTCCGGTGACTCCATTGCGGTGTATCCTCCGCAAACACTCCCTGCCAAGGTGATTTTCACCATCATTGACTACACAAGAAGACTGGCAGTAGGCCTCCATGTAAAGGGCCTTCTGAATATTCAGTATGTAGTAGTAAATGATGAGGTATTTGTAATTGAGGTAAATCCTCGTTCTTCCCGTACAGTACCATTCCTGAGCAAGGTTACTGACATCCAGATGGTGGATGTAGCTACTCAGGTGGCACTGGGTTCCAGCCTGAAGGAGCTGGGCTACAAATCTGGCCTGGTTACTCCAAAGCCATATGTAGCAGTGAAGGCACCAGTATTTTCCTTCAACAAGATGGCTGATGTGGATATCTCCCTCGGACCTGAGATGAAATCTACTGGCGAGGTAATGGGTATAGATTATCATTATGCTCGTGCCCTCTACAAGGCAATTACTGGCGCAGGCATGAACGTGCCTGTTAATGGCTGCATCCTCTTTACTGTGGCTAATAAGGATAAGGAAGAAATGAAGCAGCTGGCAAATGCCTTCTATGAGCTGGGATTCAAGCTGGTAGCTACTTCTGGTACTGCAAAGGCAATCCAGTCTATGGGCATTGATGCTGAAGTAGTAGGCAAGATGCATGAGAGAAGTGTCGATATCATTCAGATGATTAAGAAGGGCCAGATTCACATGGTAATAAACACCATGAATCAGAATCAGGGCAAGAGCGTAGCAAATGACGGCTTCAAGATACGCCGTGCTACTGTAGAGCATGCTATCCCATGCCTCACTTCCCTTGATACCGCTTGGGAGGTTCTCAGAGTATTGACATTTATGAGAGAGCGTCGTCTGGTATATAGCCTGGCAATCCAGGACTATGTAGGCGGTGGTGATGATTTAGCTTGATGTGGAGGTAGACATGCAGGCAGATGATAGGCTGATAGCAGCATTAGACTTTCACACTATAGAGGACGTAGAGAAGCTTGTAGAGACACTTGGCGACTCAGTTTCCTATTATAAGGTGGGTATGGAGCTGTTTTACAGTGCAGGTCCTCAGGTAATAACCTACCTTAAGCGACAGAACAAGAACATTTTCCTTGATCTTAAGCTGCACGACATTCCAAATACAGTTGCGGAGGGCCTGTGTTCACTCATGGGCCTTGGGGCTGACATAGTAAATGTTCATGCCTCTGGTGGTTTCACCATGATGAAGACTGCTGCCGAAAGACTTCATGCAGCAGCTGAAGCAAGGGGTGTCCGTTGTCCTAAGATTATTGCAGTAACCATACTGACCAGCATCAATGAAGATGATTGGAGAGGACTTGGCATGCAGTGCGAAATCCGTGAACAGGTTGTGCGCCTGGCAAAGCTTGCCAAGGAAGCAGGCTTGGACGGAGTAGTGGCATCACCACAGGAGGCGGCAGCAATTCGCAAGGCCTGCGGTACAGATTTCCTGATTATTACTCCAGGTGTAAGACCAGCTGGTGCAGCCATCAATGACCAGAGCCGTATTGCAACTCCTGCAGCAGCTCTTAAGAATGGTGCAACCCATCTGGTGGTAGGCAGGCCTATCAGGGCAGCTGATGATCCAAGGGCTGCATCTGAGGCAATTATCAAAGAAATGGAGAGTGTAAAATAATGGCAGAATTAAAGGCACTGACTGAAAAAGAAGTAGAGGATATGCTCATTGAGACCAGCGCAATCATGGAAGGCCACTTCCTGCTGACCTCTGGTCTTCATAGCCCAAGATACGTAGAAAAGTTTAACGTACTTCAGAAGCCTGTTTACACCGAGAAGCTTTGCCAGGCTATGGCTGCTAAGTTTAAGGATGCTGGTATCGAGACCGTAGTAGGTCCTGTAACCGGCGGTATTCTTCTGGCTCATGAGACTGGTAAGGCCCTTGGCACCAGAGCAATCTTCACTGAGCGTGAAAACGGCAAGATGACCTTCCGTCGTGGATTTAGTCTCCATGAAGGTGAAAGAGTCCTCATTGTCGAAGATATTGTAACTACTGGCGGTTCTATCCGTGAGGTAATTGACGTTGTAAAAGCAAACGGCGGTATTCCAGTAGCAGTAAGCATGCTGGTAGACAGAAGCGGCGGCAAGGCAACCTTCGGGGATGTACCAGCAACTGCGCTGCTGCACATGGATGTACAGACCTATGAGCCTGACAAGTGCCCTCTGTGTCAGCAGGGTATCAGCATGACCAAGCGCGGGCGTACTGGTAAGACAGAGGGATAATAATTAAAGTAGAATATTAAATAGTAAAAGCCTCCGAGTTATGCAGTAATGCCGATTCGGAGGCGTAATATTCGGTTTTTCAATAATTGACAACTTAATTTACATATGATAATATGTAACAAAGACAATCCCCCCGCCTTTCTTCTTGATGAAGGACAGATATAATCTGCGCGCGGGGGTTTTTTATTAGGGGGATTTGGTGAAAGCATGAAATTAGATGATGTAATGACTACAGGCGAAGCTGCAGAGCTCTGGGGCAAGAATCCTACAACTATCAAGCACCTTTGCACTGGGATAGCAGGGAAATGGGGGCCTAAGCTGACCAGCGCTGAATGCAGAAAATCTGGCAGCGCGTGGCTGGTAACAAGGGCGGCCATGGAGCGGCTCTATGGGCCGATGCCTGCAAAAGAAACAGAATAAAAGCAAAAGCTGACAGTGGAGAATATCTCTGCTGCCAGCTTTTTTATGATCATATGAATTCTATCTGGAATTCTGTATATGGCTTTCTTCTGTCTTCTGGGCGGCGGGTAAAGGTAATTCTCTTAATCAGAGACTGCCACAATTCCCTTTGCTGAGCTCTGGAGAGATTCGCATAAGTGGCCAGAAAATCCGAATCACTGATTATGCGGTCCATGACCGCCGACCGGGTAATCTGTTTCTTCTGGGCGGCCAGCATTTCATTAAGCTCCTGCTGCAGCTTGATAAAATCAGCCTTGTAGGTGTCTTTATCAATAAGGCCATCTACATACAAATCTTTTAATCTAGTCAGCTTGGCATTGATGTTTTTCATCCGGCGCTCTGGATCCATTACTGATTCATTTACTTTGCAAGTTATTTCAGCCTCATATTTAGCAAGAAGCGGAAATAAATTCTTGATAAGGTAGCGCTCAATAACATTCTCTGAGATGCCGCCGCCATATTGACAGCCGCCTGCTGATATAGGCTTGCCGGTCACATAGCGATTCCCGCAAATATATGTAACTGTAGAATAGGTTTTCTTCTTTTTGATTTTCCCGCAGTTGACTACAAGGATATTGCCGCAGCTTGGACAGACTATCTTGCCATTGAACAGGTATGATTTGCCGGTGCGTGACGGCTGGCGGTTCCTTGAAAGAATTTCCTGGACATAATCAAAATCATGCGGTGATATGATGGCAGGGCAGAAGTCAGGAATGCCATAGCGTTCACCCTTATAGGTTGGATTCCGCAGGATGCGCCATATTCGCTTGGCAGCCATGCTGACACCAAACTCAGCCAGCACCTTGCCAGCAATTGAGTGAGTGGAGGACCCTGCCAGAATTTGAGCAAAGATAAACTCCACAATGGGACGCTCATTCTCAACAATAACCAGCTTCTTGTCTATGCTGGCATAGGCAAAAGGATGCTTGCCAGTAACTTCTTCCTTGCGGCGCTTCTTGCCTTGGTTGATGTATTTGATGCGGTCGCTTGTCTGATCTGATTCATTCTGGGCGATGGACAGCTTAAGATTAAGCATCAGGCGCCCATTGGTAGTGGTGGTATTATAATCCTCCTGGGTACATTCCCATTCCACGTTATGGGCATCCAGAATCTCTTGGACCCTGTAATAATCCTGCACATTGCGGAACCACCGGTCTAAGCATTTAAGGATGATAATATCCACACGTCCAGCCTGTACATCCTCCAGCAGGCGCTGGAGCTCCTTGCGTTTCCTGATGCTCTTGCGGGCGGTATTGCCTTCATCGGCATAGACATCATAGACAGCATAGCCATGATTCTGGGCATAGTGTTCCAGGTCGGCGCGCTGTTCCTGCAGGGAATAGCCATGCTTAGCCTGCTCATCCGTAGAGACACGGATATAAAGTGCTGCTTTTTTCATAATAAAAACACCTCTTTCTTTTATTGGCAAATAGCCTCGGAGGTGTTATAATCTCTGTGAGTGTGGTGAGATTTGTCCTCCGGGGCTTATCGACATCCATAGGCCGCTCCCTGTTGGCGCAGGGGACGGCTTTTTTATTGTTATCTATAATTTTAACTTTTCCTCCGAATAACACTCCTTTACACATAGAAAATAAAAAGAGACCTTGCTTCTCCGTAGATAAGCAAGGCCCCCGCAGATTCCCCTCAAGGTCTCTGCTATTTCCTTGCTTTAATTGTAGAGTATATATTGCTAGTCGTCAATACTATTTATTAACAACCCTGTGCATAATACATCCACATTTGTGGATAACACCGCCTTATGGGACGGCTTTTTTATTTGAGCTATTTCCGATTTGGAAACAGTTCAAATCCGCAACCGGTTTCGTATATAAATATCCGAGAAGACAGTTGATGGGCACTTTGCACTTTTTACAAATTAATACTTGCTATACGTGTTTATACGTGTTATAATATATACATCAGGAGGTGGTAGATACGAAACCAAAGGAACTACTCAAGATTCTTAAAGCCGATGGTTGGACAATAGCAAGGATTAGAGGTTCCCACTACAGCCTAGAACATCCAACAAAGGCTGGACATCCAACCATCCCGATGCATAACACGGATTTGAAGCCGGGAACATTCAACAGTATATTGAAGCAGGCGGGTCTCAAATGAGGCCCCTTGCAGAAATCTTATAGACAGTACAGGAGGTTTTGTTATGGAAAAATTACTATATCCAGCAGTATTCCATCCTGAAGAGGTGGGCGGTTATTCTGTAACCTTTCCTGACCTTTTGGGTTGCGTTACCGAAGGGGACACCATGCAGGAAGCTATTGAAATGGCAGAGGACGCTTTGGGAATTTATCTTTATACCCTCAAGGAAAATAAAGAAGAGGTACCAGCAGCATCAAATCCAGCTGACATAAAGACAGAGGGCCGAGATTTTGTTTCACTGATTTCCTATGATGAACTGGAATACTTGAAACGTACTGATAGTCACGCCATCAAGAAAACATTAACAATTCCAGCATGGATGGATACACTGGCCAAAGAGAATAATCTTAATTTTTCCCAGGTTCTTCAGAATGCCATCCGTAAAGAACTAAATCTTGCATAGTGTCACTATAGTCCGCTCCGTCCTTCGGGGCGGCTTTTTTATTATTTTTTGCGGTTCTTTATGAAAGGAATTGCTTCTTCTAATTCTGCCATATCCTCTTCATCAGCTTTTGTGGCTTCATAACGCTTGCGTTTAGCTTCAAATTCTTCATGTCCGAAATAGCAATGTTCATTTTTGGCACATTGCTTTCTTTATGTTCTTTCGCCAGCGGTAGAGTCTGAGGCTATAGATGTTCCCTTTTCCCGCTGCATTTCCTGCAATGATAGCTCTTTCAGCATCAGAACCGACGCGAATCATTTTCGTGACATCACGAAAATGGTCTTTTATCTTCTTTTAGTAGTTTCTTCTGTTCCAATTTTAGCTGATTAATGCTCCTATCAGGTGTTGGCAAATCCTCCGGCATGGTACCTCCCAAATCTTTGATGGTCTGGCGAACAGCCCGGCCGACTTCAAAGTGAGTTTTATTAGCTGCTTCTTTACCCTTAATATTCTCTCGACGCAGTTTCTCATCGGTTTGAGTAGCGCGGAAAAGGTTAGCTGCTAATTCTGTACTACCCATGTAGTCCAGTATCTTTTGCCCTTTTTTTAAGCCTTTGCGGGTATGGATATCGGCAGCTTTTAGTCCGCCGTAGAGTCCCATGTAACCATAATTCTGGAACACTGCATATTCGATACCCTGATTAACTCCGGCATTATGAGCAGCATCCGCCAGTGACTTATTGTGTTCTAGTATTTGGTGTCGAATTTCCAACCGTCTCTGATCTTCAGAGAGCCTGTCATAGTTCTCAATGAGTTCCTGCTGGCGAGTTTTGACAGCAAAATATGTCTGAGCTAAAGCAATGGCTTCCTTGCGAGAATCGCCGTTCATGGCGATAAGATAGCAAGCATAACGGGAAAGCCTATAATTTTCAATCTTTCTTTTTGCACCATGACCAATTTCAATCATTTCGTGTACTTGCACGAAATGTTCAGAAGCGTTGTTATTGCTAGTTTCGCAGGCATCTATTGCTTTGTTAATAACCTTTTTGAAAAACCGGTACTCGTTATATTCCAAGATAGGAATTAGTTCTCTAGCGGTCCAATATTCCTGCCCATATTCATTTACATGTTTAATGGAATCAAAGAGTGATTCGCCGTGCTCGATATTTTCATTATCAAAGAAAAACATTATATCAATCCTTTCATTACCGCTTCCTCCGGGGTGGTATATAGCCGTTGCGATGTGCAGCGGCTTTTTATTTATGCCTGAAATATTCGACCTGGTCAGCTGAAGCGTCAGCTCTGGTATCATTATTCTCCATGTGATCCAATTCATGCTGGACTGAAACCATGATTTTATCATGGCCTAAACTGATGCCGTTTATTCTCCAGCTGGTCGGCGGGGGTGGAGGACTCCATATCCGCTTTTTCTATATGCTCCAGCTCGTGCCTGATGGTCTGCATCTGCTGCTCGCGTGTATGGTTCTTGTTGACATATATGTTGTAGTGCCCGTCGGCATCCTCGCAGACGAACCCTTTTACTTTTGAGCCCAGTCCGCCGGTAAGGCGGATAAGATAGTCAATACCTTCAATCAGCATATGATACCACCTCTGTTATTCCTCACCCTTTAACTGCTTAAGCAGATTGGCTGCTATTTCCAGATCCTTAGGAGAGGCCTTGCGGGATGCATCAAACAGCATGCGCATACCAGGCTGGTTCTTGAGTCGGTCGGCCAGCTCGGCGGTTTCGGGGTCTACGTAGTAGGAGGGGGAGGGCTTGGGAGTGGAGCTGTCCCAGCCCATGATGTATTCTGGCTGAACACCATACAATTTCGCCAATGCCTCTATTTTGTCGGAAGGGATATTAGTAATAATTCCCATTTCATATTTATATAAAGTCTGTTTGGATACACCAATGTTCTTTCCAACAAATTCCTGAGTATATCCTAATTTTTTGCGTAGTTGCCTGAGGCGAATGCCAATTAATTCTCCCATGAATAAAGCCTCCTTTATTTAGGTTATGAATTAATAATATCATAAAATATCTTAAAAGGCGACAAAAATGTTAATTAAATTAACAAAAATATCTTGACAGGTTACAAGAGAGGATATATACTGTATGTAACCTAATAAGTTACAAATGGCGAAAGGAGGAGCCTTTAGTGATATTAACCAATGATATATTGGGGCTTATGGCCAAACATCATATTACCAGAAAGGAAATGGCTGCCAAGCTGGGTATTGCGCCTAAAACGTTTAGCCTTAAGCTAGAAAAGGGTGTTTTTGGTTCCGATGAAATAGAAATTATGATTAAGGAACTGAAAATTGAAAACCCTGCCGATATTTTTTTTGCTTAAATTGGTAACTTAAAAAGTTACAAAAACTGCGTCAGGCAGGGCTACGCCAATAGCTCCGCCAAAGGCTTATGGACGCCACACTCAAAAAACATTGAAGGGAGAGATTGGTATGAGTGAAAACTTAAAAAACTTCAATCCCGAAAAGATGATAAGGACCTTGCTCCAGCTGGATGCAAGGGAAAAGGGACTGACTGTTGAGGTAACAGTCAAGGCTAAAGAGAATAAGGAAGAAGGAGCTAGGCATTAATGATTAAGACTACTAGATACGGCAAGACTACAGTAGAGAAGGAATTTAGCGACATCGCTAAGGCCATCAAGTATATCAAAGTCTACAGCAAAGGGGTGCCGTTCTCTGTTGAGTGCGACACCATGAACGAAGCTAAGGCTCTTGAGGATGCTGGTATCAGCAAGACTATCAGCATCCTTGTCAAGGAGCAGGAGTGCGTTACTGAGATTCCTGCTGAGCTGGATGCAGATATCACACCTGAATATCTGGTCAAGAGAGATGAGGCTCTGGCTGAGGAGGAGCTGGCAAACTGTGCTGGCGATATGTACCGGCTGGCCATGGACTTTGATGGAACAGAAATGGCCCTGCGCAGAGAGCTCAGCAGGATTATAAAAAGTTATAACCTGCCGACCGCCCAGCGCCATACAGCCTATAGGGCCCTGGACAGATATGCTGAGGACTACATGTACACATATCAGGAACGCACTAAGGCTCTTAAGAAGCTGGAGGCGGTTGCCAGCGCGATTAGGCGCGACTGGGGCGGTACAGCGAGTGAATTGACTACTCATCTGATGGAGGTGGCACAGGAGTATGACTGCAGGGTAGCTCAGGTGACAGCAGTAATTCGCAAAGAGGTCAGCAGATTCGAGGCGATGCAGAATGAGGCGAAACTGGCCGATGAGGGATATATTGTTTCCCATCTTAAATCTTCTAGCATCCAGATTACCTGGCGCGACAATGGCAGGAATGCCACAAAGATTTTCCCGACCGCATGGCTGGCAAATACCCAGCGCGTAAATAAATTTATCGTAGCTCACTCAGGAGGCGCTTATGAAATTGGCTAACAAAATTCTTGCAGTTGCAACAATAGCTGTAACCGCGCTGGTGGCATGGGGATATGCTTTCAATGGCACTTATCAGTATCAGACAGAAGTTATCCAGATGGCTCCAGGGGATACGCTCTGGGCCATATCCGAGAAGTATTATCCGCAGAACGAGGACGGCGCCTGCTTTGACGATTTCAATACCCGTCTCTGCGATGAAAACAAGGACCTCTGGGCCAATGGCAGAGTACCACAGCCAGGCGATAAGGTTATCGTTCCGCTAAGGAAGAAGGTTGAAAATGACGACTGATACACAGCTCTTTATTAAAAATAAGCACGGATACGGTTTGCGTATCGATTCGTACGTTATGGATCTTGATAGTGACACGATAGCGGTGTCCACAAAAGCTAATGTCATTTATGGACTGGAAGTAATTGACTTTGGCTATCTGAGCAATTCATTTACGGCTGATATAGGCCAGAAGGGGATAGCCGACCTTCAGAAAGTTCAACAGGAACGCCTCGTCAAGCTGATGGGGGATTTCTGGGGTGAATTTCACAAATAAAAAAGCGGCCTGCTAGACACAGACCGCTAAGCCCCCAGAATGGGGACAAACAACAACATCTTAATTATATCAACAGGAGGCACTGATGGCAACATTATACGAAATTAATCGGGATATCATGTCCTGTATCGACCTGGAATCAGGCGAAATAATAGATTACCAGAAGCTGGAGAAGCTGCAGCTGGATAAGCAGACCAAACTGGAGAACATAGCACTTTGGATCAAGAATATCAGATCCGATATCAAAGCTTATGAGGATGAGGAGAAGGCCTTCAAGAACAAGAAGGATGCTGCCAGGCGTCAGCTGGATAGCCTGGAGTCACTTCTGGGGGCTGAGCTGGCAGGTGAGAAATTCAAAACCGCAAAGGTTTCCGTCTACTACACAAAAAGAACGGCCGTAGAGGTATCAGATTTGGCCGTAGAGGCCCTTCCGAGGAAATACCTAAGGGTAAGTATATCCCCGGCCAAGCAGGAGCTTAAAAAGGCATTAGAGAACGGTGAGGTTATAGAAGGATGTCAGCTGGTAGAATCCACCAGCATGGTGATCAGATGATGCAAGAGGATGATTTTGAGCCAGTAAGCGATGAAGATAAAGTATTATTTGCTCGCTTGATGTTCCTGTATCGCTGTTCTAGAAGGAAATATCCGCATAGGGTGGCCAAGCTATCCCTTCCAGTAATACGGGATATATGGCAGAACGCAAAGCAGGCTGTTGATTATTATGGAATGAGGTGATATAGGTGGGGGTTCCAGTTCTTATTATTGGGCGTAGCGGTGCTGGCAAGAGTGCCAGCATGAGAAATCTTAATCCTGAGGAAATCGGGATATTCAATGTGGCCAGCAAGGTGCTGCCATTCAAGAAGAAAATGAAGGTGAGTAATCATCCGACGTATGAAAGCATCGAAAAGGCCCTTATCAAGAATAACCTGAAGGCTTACGTGATAGATGATTCACAGTTCCTGATGGCCTTTGAACAGCTGTCCAGAGCCAATGAATCTGGATACAAGAAGTATACAGACATTGGCCTGCATTTTTACGCGCTGGTGGAGACAGTAATCAACAGAACCAGCGAGGATACCATCGTGTATTTTCTGCATCATACGGAAAGCACGGAAGCTGGTGAGATAAAGGCAAAGACCGTCGGCAAGCTCATAGATAATTGGCTGACTTTGGAGGGCCTTTTCTCCATCGTCATACATGCCACAGTAGATAACGAGGGGCATTGGTTTGTCACCCAGACAGATGGCCAGACAACGGCCAAGAGCCCTATGGGGATGTTCCCTCTTAAGATGGATAATGACCTGAAGGCTATAGATGATGCCATCAGAGCATATTATGAATTTGTTAATCCAGAAAAGTTAGAAAAGGAGACTAAAGAATGAAAAAACCAAATGCTTACAACGAAACTCAGGCGGGCGGCGGCTATATCCCTGTAGCTATTGGCGGCCATTATGCAATTATCAAGAGAGCGGAGGAGCGTCAGGACAAAAACGGCCGTGACATGGTTGTTGTTGCTATTGATTTCGACCAGCAGGATGCTCAGGCGGGATATATGGCCACATCCTTTGCTAATGATGTTCGCCCTAACAAGAAGTGGCCAAATTCTGGCATGAAATATATATCCGTGCTGGGCTGGCAGTCCTCTGACTGCAGCAAGGATTTCAAGGGCTTCTGTGAAGCTGTTGAAAAGTCTAACAAGGGCTTCACCATCAATTGGGAAGCCAAGGACTGGTGTGCTCAGTTTGCCAATAAGAAGGTTGGCGTTGTTTATGGAAATGTCGAATCCGAGTACAACGGAAAGACCAGCATCCGCCCAGAAATCCGCTGGTTCTGTCCTTATGATAAGGTGGCCGAAGCAGTCGTTCCAAGAGACAAGCTGCTCAATAAACAGGTTTCTGATGTCAATCATATGCCTGCAGGACCAGCATCCGCGCCAGTCGATGATGATTGCCCATTCTAAGCCATGGAGATTATTGTAGACACACGCGAACACAAGGCCGAGGCCGAGCGTATCCAGAAACAGCTGGATGCTCTCGGTCATAAGACCTTCAGATCCAAATTATTCGTTGGCGACTACCAAAGCCTTGATAATGCCAGGCTGGTTGTTGACCGCAAAAAGGATTTGCAGGAGCTTTGCGGCAATGTCTGCCAGCAGCATGAGCGGTTCCGTAATGAATTGCTGAGAGCTGAGGAAGCAGGCATTCAGATTATCGTGCTGGTGGAGCATGGAAGGGCCATCAAGACCTTGACAGATGTCTTCTTCTGGGATAATCCGAGGAGCAAAAAGACGGTTATAAAGATGGTGGATGGACACCCTCAGCGGGTACCATGCTATCCCAAAGCCATCAGCGGCGAAACGTTATACAAGACCTTGGAGACTTTATCAAGGCGCTACAAGGTAAGATTTGAATTCTGCACCAAATCTGAAACAGGTAAACGGATTGCAGAATTGCTGGGCGGTGAATCTGATGGGTGATAAAAGAAAAGGATATATATCTGTCTGGCGTTGCATTCAGGACAGCGCCATCTGGAAAACTGATGACCCATTCGACATCAGGTCGGCCTTCATAGATTTGATGCTTTCGGCTAATCATGTTGACACAGAAATCATTGTGAACAGGCAGCCATTATTGGTGAGAAGGGGACAAAAATTTACCAGTGTAAGAAAAATGGCTGAGACATGGAAGTGGTCAAAAGAGCGAGTTGCTAGATATTTAAAACTGCTAAAAAAGTTAGGAATTTTAGAATATGATGCGACACATAACGGGACATTACTAACCCTTATGAATTATGATGTATATCAATTTTGTGATACATCAACGAGTACATCAACGAGTACATCAACGAGTACACCCCCAAGGACACCATCGCATACACCAGCGGGACGTGAGCACGCCACAAACAATAATGTAAATAATATAAATAATGTAAATAATGTAAATAATATAAAAAAAAGGGGGCCGGTCTACAACTCGGAAGGGGAGCTGCTTGAATGATAAACGAGGAGGAGGTAAGGAAGGCCATTGCACAGGTGATAATGCCTGGGCGGATATTTGAGGTCAGGGTGATAAACAAGGATAGCAGTTCGTCTTTCGTGGCCAGTGGGTATTTCCGTGATGTGGATACAATGCTTGAGGCATTCAAACAGGCCAATTTCAAAAAAGCTGGTACGAATCTGTATTTCACGATTCAGCCGGTGTGTGATGCATGCGAGGCCATGCAGCAGTTTGGCAAGTTTATCTGGAAGGCCAATACCACCACTGATGATAATGTCACAGAATATCGCTGGCTGTTTATTGATTTGGACCCGGAAAGAAATCCGAAGGGAATATCTGCCAGTGATGCTGAGCTAGCACTGGCATTTGAGCTGGCCAAAAGGATTATTAAATACATGGCCAGCTTAGGATTCAGCCAGCCCATCCGCGCCATCAGCGGAAACGGTGCTCATCTCTTGTACAGGATAGCGCTCCAGAACAACGATGAGAACCGCCAGCTGATAAAGAAATGCCTGGAGGCGCTGTCATATCATTTTGATTCTGATACCTGCAAGGTTGACCGGAGCACGTTTAATCCGTCAAGGATTTGCAAGCTGTATGGTTCCTTGGCTCAGAAAGGGCGGAGCACGGAGGACCGCCCGCATAGATATAGCAGGATAATTGGAGACGGCTCTGCAGGCGAGGTGAATAAACGGTCTGTTCTGGAAGCGCTGGTGGCCACAATGCCGGTCATGGACGAAGCTCCAGCAGTTCCGAGCTCATATAACCAGTTCAATGCTAGCAAATTTTCGCTAGAGGAGTTTTTGGACAAGCATTCAATTGGCTACAGGAAGGAGAAGTGGGGCACAGCTGATAAGTTCATTCTACAGCAATGCCCGTTCAATCCGGAGCATAACAAAAAGGACGCCTCTATCATCAGAGGCGCCAATGGGGCGATAGGCTTCAGGTGCTTTCACAGCTCCTGCGCTGATAAGACATGGCGCGATGTCCGGCTGCTGTTTGAGCCGGATGCATATCAGAGGCGGCAGCAGGAGGTTGACCGACGAATTGAGGAAGGATGGAAAAGACATAACCGTGACAAGGTGCCAGAGGGCGATGAGGCTCGCTGGTTGACGATAGAATCAATTATGGCCCGCAATGACCCTGAGCCTGAATATATCAGGACTGGGGTCGATGGCATAGATAATGCCATACGCGGGCTGATGAAAGGCGGGTTATCTGTTTTGAGCGGGCTCAGAGGAGCAGCCAAATCAACAGTGCTGAGTCAGATCATGCTCAATGCTGTTGATCAGGGCCATCGGGTGCTCTGCTATTCCGGTGAGCTCAGCCCGCAGAATTTTTTGAAATGGATACTCAGGCAGGCGGCTGGCAAGGCTCATGTAATCAAGCCTAACAACAAGGTTGATGATTGGGTTGTGGAAGACAGCTGCAAGCCGGCAATAGGGGCATGGCTTGGCGACAAGCTTAAGCTTTTCAACAACTATTACGGCAATGACTTCTTTGCTCGCATCTGCCCATGGCTGGATGATGAGCTTATGACCAGCCGGGCCGATATGGTGGTGCTGGATAATCTCATGGCTCTGAACATTGGCAATGAGCGTGATTATCTGGAAACCCAGACAGAATTTGTCCGTCAGCTGAAGATGCTGGCAATAAAGCATAATGTCCATGTCTGCTATGTGGCTCATCCGCGCAAGACAGCAGGGTATCTGAGATTATCGGATATATCTGGCTCAGGAAATCTTACCAACATGGTTGATACCGCCCTGATAATCCACCGCAACAACAAGGATTATCAGACATCTGTAGGAGGGTATTACAAGCTGGAGGATGCCTATGTTGAAAAGCATACCGAGGGCGGATTTGGAAAAGAAAAGGAAGTGACATATACGGCCCTGTGCGATAACGTTATTGAAATCTGCAAGGACCGCGAATCTGGAAACGTGGATAAATTAATTCCTCTGTGGTTTGAAAAGACTGCAAAGCGCTTTCTGAACACAGCCAATGAGCACGTAGCTTATGGGTGGGAAAGCGCATGGAGCGGGTATAATGCTGAAAACGATACTGATGAATTGGGGTGGTGATATGGCTACGCTTCGAGAGACATTCCTGAGAATTTATTACCGCATGATGGAGGGCATGGCAAAGCAGTTCGGCGGGGCTTTCGAGATTAAAGACGGCTGGATAGACTGCTATGCTGAATGGCATCCAGAAGACAGCCAGCTCTGGAGCGAGCTCTGGAGTATGACCATTAATCTGCCAGGCGAGGATGCACTGGAGCTGAGCCGAGGGGTGATGATGGCGCGCATGGGCGGGGCCGTGCTCATGAAGTCAGAGAGATATAACTACATGATTCGCCCTGACTATGACAACGAGCATTGTATCTGGGACAAGGAAAGCTATCGAGAGATACAGGAGATTTTCAAGGCTAATGAAATCGATTTGCTGGCGTGCTTGAGGAGGCTTTGATGATTAGCAATAAATATAAAAACAGCGAAGGGTATACAGATATGACCGCCCAGCTTGTGCTGAACAGTATAATGCGAGAGAAGGAAGATGAGGATATTCTGGCTCATGCCGATAGCAGGCGTATGCGGTATCTGATTAAGGGCGTAAAGGCCCTGGCTGAAAGCTTCGGTTTTGAGGTCGAGGGTCGAATAATGCTGAGAAACAAGAGAACGGGCAAGATATATTGCTGAGGAGTAAAAAGATGATTGATAAATTACATTTCCCTATGCCATGCCGTCGCGATAGCAAGATGGAGTATGAAGCGGATGATGACAAGCAGTGGATTGCAAAGATTAACGAAGAAGTGGCCGAGGTTATACGCGCCGCCTATTTGGGCGATGGCTATGAGCTGGCTCTGGAGCTTCAGGATGTAATTACAGTGTGCACCAGCTGGCAGGCGGCGTTAGGTTTTGACTTTGGTGGCCGTCAGAAGGTTTGCGCGGAAGTGAATGATAAAAACCGCCGTCGCGGGTATCTGGGGGAATAAGCATGGGAAGCTTTGCGAGGAAGCTTGGCAAGAAAAAACCAGTTGCAAGTCTTTTTGATAAGGCTCGCAAAAAAGCAAATTCACTCGATAAAGAGACATCATACTACGTTGAGGGGATGAGAGAAAAATTAAATCATGCCCTGACTTTCACGACCATGATTCATTTACAGTTTATTCTGTATCATGAGTGGGGATTTGGGGCTCGCAGATTCAAACGGCTTAATGACCGCATCCAGCTTTATAACGATTGTCTCTGTGATAATCTGGTTGACTATCCAAGCATGAAAGAGATTATGATCAAGAGCGACGAGATGGAGCAGTACGGACCTACTCCCAAGCATAAGCGGGCCATCGGGCTGGGCTGGAAGGACTATAAGCCTCATGATACAGTGGAAGACCTTACAATAGCGCAGACTGGTGTTGTTAAGATTGGTGAGCTTAAACAGCTTATAATTCTGAACAAGAAAAGAAAGGTTGTGGAAATGTACTATCAGGCGCTGGAGGTCCTGATAATTACAGCCTTGCAGGATGAATTTGACTGGGGCAAGGGAAGGATATCAAAGCTGATAGATATTCTTAGACGTGCCAGAAAAACATGGGATATCGTCAGGTTTAAATACGTTCTGAACGTTCTGATGAACCGCGGGGTGGTGTATCAGAACGCAAGAGATAAGGCTGAGTTTATGAATGCCAGAATGGCTATGGAGGGATTAATGTGAAACTGATATGGAGCGAGACAGCCCAGAACCAATGGGACGGGGGTAGAATAATCAAGCCGCCTATGTGATTAAGAGCATCTTAATTGATGTATAGTATTTGTGTAACCTCAACTTTTACTATTTTTGAGGTTAGATATTTATAACACATCAATTTCGACCTATTGGGCGTTTCGAGGATAATGGGCGTGGCTTTTACGTATTGAGGATACCGAGCACATGGGAGATGGAGCTTGTGGAGTAAACGGATTTGCTACCGGCATTAATGTCGGTAGCAAAATTATCTTGATTTTTTGCTCAATCTTCAGAATTCATATACTGCGGGAGGTAAGCGAGATATGGAAATGGAAAAAGAAAACCTGGATGAAATTTTAGAAAATCATGTTAGATGGTTAAATGGAGACGACGGGAAGCGTGCTAACCTACGTGGAGCTAATCTACGTGGAGCTAAGCTATTTGGAGCTGACCTACGTGGAGCTGACTTAGGGAAAGCTAACCTAGTTAAAGCTAGCCTAAGGGGAACTGACCTAGTGGGAGCTAACTTAGCTGGGGCCAGCCTAATTGAAGCTGACCTAAATAAAGCTAACTTAGTAGGAACTGACCTAAATAAAGCTAACTTAGTAGGAGCTAACTTAGTAAGAGCTGACTTAGAGACGGCTGACCTACGTGGAGCTGACCTACGTGGAGCTAAGCTATTTGGAGCTGACCTACGTGGAGCTGACCTACGTGGAGCTAATCTACGTGGAGCTAAGCTATTTGGAGCTGACCTACGTGGAGCTAACCTAGGGAGTGCCGACCTAAGGAGTGCTCTCCTGCCGTCAGGCGTATATCAAATTGTAGGAGCAGGTTCCCACAATCGTTGCACAACGTATGACAGTATCAACGACCTAGTTATATGTGGCTGTTGGAGTGATGGTGAAGGAAATCACATCGACTCATTCACGAAAAGAATTGAAGAAATATATGGGGCAAACGGGGAAGCACCTAACTTAGTATACTATACAGAATATATGTCAGCGGTTGCCTTTTTTAAGGCTATGAAGGAGTTAGGATATGATAAAAGAAAGTAAATTAACCCTTAAATATGCTATGGAATTATCAAGGCTTATATTAGAGAACCCACAAATGAGGGTGGTTATGTGGATAAAATCAGATGGAATCAGCGATGAGTATTCCAGCTGGTGTGGTGAATTAGGAAAACCAGAAATTAAAGAAATCACCATGGATGCAAATAAAGATCATTGGCTAGAGCGTGAATACGACAGCTACGAAGATTGCTACCAAGTATACGGAGATGAAACCGATGACTGGAACGACGAGGAAATCGAGCGAAAGGCAAGAGAAATCGAATGGGAAAAAGTAATTGCTGTAAATGTTAGTGCAGTCTAGGAGGAAGTAAAATGAAAATATTTGTAGAGCCGAAGAAGCTACCCTCAAAGATAACCAAGCTGGAATTTGTTAGCCTGGTAAGCGACATGGGGGGAAGAATGGAGCGAGGTAACAAGAGATTACACAGAATATATGTCAGCGATTGACTTTTCAAGGCAATGGAGGAGTTGAGGTATCGATTTTATGATAATGGAGGCGAAGGCTTATGACCGATGAGGCGGTTAATGCTTTAAGGCATGCAATTATCAAACAAATGATGTTTGACCTGAAGGCAGCTTACAGGCGACTGAAGCTTTATCATACCCTAAAGGCGCGGTCTATAGTCTATCATGAGGAGCGCGTTATCAGGTCAAGCTGGTTCGCTTTGCTGTCCGGTAACGTGGCTCCGAAAAAAGTTATTGCTTACTGGCGCGGACATTATGGCATAACAGACGATGATTTTGTTATTGAGGAGGACTAAAATGCAGAAACTGAAAGCCTGGCTTAGCGAGGCGTATTACATCGACCAGGAGATATCCGACAAGCTGATGCAGATTAATTACCTGCGTGAGCGGTTAACCAACATTACGGCGTCTCTGTCTGATATTCCCGGTGCTCCTATCAAGACGAATGATGTGTTTGCTGGCGCAATCAGCAAGATTGTTGAGCTGGAGAGGGAGATAGGCAGGGAGGTTGAAGGCTTGCTGGCGGCCAGAAACGAGATAAGCAGCCTGATTGACCAGCTGGAGAACAGGGAATACCGTCTGGTACTCAATAAGCGCCATGTGCTAGGCTGGCATTGGAATGATATTGCTACCGAAATGGGATGTACCAAAAGACATGCATTCAGAATTTATGATGAAGCCATTCGCAAATTGTACGAAATTCAGAAAAAATCTTAAATTTTTTTTAAAAATGTCACTAAATGTCACTAAATGTCATTGAATGTCACTCTTGACTTGTGATATTGTTAGAATCGGAATAAGGCTGCTGAACAGGCAGTCTTTTTTCTTTGCCAGCGTATGCGAAATTTCCCCATATCCCCCCCGGCTGTTTTGGGTCCTTCCTAGGGCCCAAGCCAGTACGGGTCTGCGAGTCGCGGAAATCGCATGCGTAAATTTTTGAAAAACCTATTGACTTTTTGACTAATTGCTAGGAGGTGAGGGGCATGACTGATGTGAATAAGACAAAAGATGAAGATATAAGTAAAATATTCATTTTTTCGACTTCTGCGACCTGCGAATTCTTTCGCTGCAGCAGAGAAACTTTGTCAAATTGGGCTGACCAGGGTGCCCCGAAGGTCTCGCGTGGCAAATGGAATATCCGGGAGCTGATGGAATGGCGTTATGGAGGCAATGGTGGCAAGGATAGCCCGGAGGTGCGAAAGCTGAAAGCTGAAGCAGACTTGAAGGAAACACGGGCCGCCCAGGAAAGAATAAAGCTTGGTGTGACTAGAACGGAATTTATTCCTGTCTCTTATACACATCTGACGCTGCCGACGATATGCAGTGTGT
>CAMCDL010000002.1 GCA_945873565.1 uncultured Selenomonadaceae bacterium
AGCCACTCCTACTAAATCACTTTCATTGAATGATGGCGACGCAATCTGCATTATTGATGTTGCAATGTTTGTCATTCGCGCAAAGATGGATAATCGTACCGTAAAAAAAACTTTAACTATTCCGTGGCATCTTAACGAATTAGCTGAAGCAAAACGTATAAATTTTTCCCGTGTCCTGCGTGAAGCATTGCAAGCCAAGCTTAGTTTATAAACGAATGGGCAACGTATTGATTGATGCAAAACGCACTGTGCAAGGAATTGAACATCACCTATTCTTGATTGTTACTTAAAAAGCCGCCCGGCATGGGTGGCTTTTTAAAAAATATACATCTTATAACATTTAGTTTCCACAGCACCTTTTTTAGAATTCCTCATTTACCATTGCCATGAGATATTGACCATATTCATTTTTCATAAGAGGCTCTGCCAGCTTCATTACCTTCTCCTTGCTTATAAAGCCATTCTTATAAGCGATTTCCTCAAGACAAGCTATTTTCAAGCCCTGACGATCCTGAATGGTCTGGACAAAGGCCGCTGCCTGCATAAGCGAGTCATGGGTTCCTGTATCCAGCCAAGCAAACCCGTTTTTCATACGTTCTACATGAAGCTTCTTCTTTTGCAGATAGATGTTGTTTACATCTGTTATTTCCAGTTCGCCACGATCAGAAGGCTTTATGGTTTTTGCAACCTCTACAATATCCTTATCATAGAAGTATAATCCTGTAACGGCATAATTGGATTTAGGTTTTTTAGGCTTTTCTTCAAGGCTTATTGCATTGCCTTCTGAATCAAATTCTACTACACCATATCGCTCAGGATCCCTGACATAATACGCAAAAACAGTCGCACCGTCATCATTCTGGGCTGCTCGCCTCATCATATCTGAAAAGGCACTGCCATAAAATATGTTGTCACCCAATACCAGTGCACAGCCTTCTCCATTTATAAACTCTTCACCAATAATAAAGGCCTGCGCTAAGCCGTCAGGACTTGGCTGTACAGCATATGATATGCTGATACCCCACTGACTGCCATCACCCAGAAGCTTTTTAAAGTTTTCATTATCCTCCGGAGTAGTTATTATAAGAATATCATTGATTCCTGCCAGCATCAGGGTGCTTAAAGGGTAGTATATCATCGGCTTATCATATATTGGCATGAGCTGCTTGCTGACTACCTTTGTCAGAGGATAAAGTCTTGTACCAGAACCGCCTGCCAGAATTATTCCTTTCCGTATCAAATAACCACTCTCCCATAAGAACACTTATAAGCTTTTCATGCTTTAGCTGATGCTAACAGAAATCAGCAAATTACTTAAAGTCAACAAATTCGTTAATTTTAGCTCCGCCCTTAATCATTGGTTCTACGAAGCTTCTGTGAATATCCATAACAATGACATGAGGCTTGTTTTCAGTCATAGCCCTAAGGAAGCTTTCTGCAAAGCCTTCTGGAGTATCAACACGGTCTGCCTCTATTCCGAAGCTTCTTGCATATGCAGCATAATCCATTGGGTAGTCAAGCTCACAGGCAATATAACGCTCCTTATAGTTTACCTTCTGAAGCTGCCTTATCATACCCAAGCTGGAATTGTTAACTATAATGGAAATTATAGGCAAATTAAGCCTTGCAATAGTGTAATACTCATTTCCTGTCATCTTTATGCCGCCGTCGCCAGCAATATGAACCACCCGTCGCTTGCTGCCTTCTGCCAGATATGCACACTGGGCTCCCATAGCAGCTGGCAGGCCGAAACCCATGGTGCCAAGGCCGCCAGATGTGAACCATGTACGAGGTTCTTCAACTCTCAAATGAAGCGCACACCACATCTGATGCTGCCCAACATCTGTAGCAAAAGCAAATTCCTTGCCTGAAGTTGCCTTAGCTACATGATTCATTGCCCATGGCAGTGTCAGACGGGTTACGTTATAATCATAGGCATACTCGCTGCGCCAGCTGTCAATTTTCTTCCACCACTTATCAAGCTTCTGAGTTCTTTCACGAACCATCAGCATGGACAGTATTTTCTTCATATCGCCTGCAAGACCTATGGAACTGGCGATATTCTTATCAATCTCAGCTGGATCAATGTCTATATGAATAAACTTTGTATTTGCAGTATACTTATCCAGATTTCCTGTCTGTCTATCTGCAAAACGGCTTCCCAAGGATATTATCAGGTCAGCATTGGCTATAGCATTATTAGCCGCTTTACGGCCGTGCATGCCTGCAAATCCCAGCACGTTTTCATGAGAACGAGGTACACCACCGATTCCCATAAGAGTGCAGGCAATTGGCAGATTAAAATGCTCTGCAAAATCCAGCACCTCTCTGGTTGCACCAGCAGATATTACACCACCACCGCAGATTACTACAGGCTGCTTTGCCTTGCAGATTACCTCAGCAGCTTCAGCTACACAAATTTTGAAGTCTACATCAGGCTCTTGATGCTCCTTGATTTCCTCCTCAGCTGCCCTGAATGGAGCAGGATTAAGCAGAATATCTCTAGGAATATCAATCAGAACAGGACCTGGACGACCGCTCCTTGCAAGCTTAAATGCCTTGCGTATAGTTTCAGCCAGAGTCTTTGGATCCTTTATCTTATAATTATGCTTGGTTATAGGCATGGTCACATCAAGGATATCAGTTTCCTGGAAGGAATCCCTGCCAGCCAAGCTTGTATCCACCTGTCCAGTAATGGCTACGATGGGAATAGAATCCATAAATGCAGTAGCTATACCAGTAACCAGATTAGTTGCCCCAGGACCAGAGGTAGCAATGCAGACCCCCACCTTGCCGGTTGCTCTGGCATAGCCATCTGCTGCATGTGCAGCATTCTGCTCATGCGTTACCAAAATCTGATTAATATCATCAATATCATAAAGTGCATCATATAAAGGGAGAATCATACCCCCCGGATAACCAAAAATTGTATCAACCTGCTGCTCCTGCAGGCACTTTACAACAATTTGAGCGCCATTCATCAGAATGCCTCCTGTATGTTAGTTAAAGGCAGTCAATTACAGCCTTGGTCATAGTAGCAGTATCAGCCTTCCTGAAGCCTTCACGCCACAGATCGGCAGTACGCCAGCCCTCCTCAAGAGCCTTGTCCACTGCTGCCTCAATAGCCTTAGCAGCCTCTTCCTCCTTCAGTGAATAACGCAGAAGCATTGCTGCAGAAAGAATAGTACCAATAGGATTAGCAATTCCCTTGCCAGCAATATCTGGTGCAGAACCATGAATTGGCTCATACAGGCTGGTCATTTCACCGATTGAAGCTGAAGGCATCATACCAATTGAACCGCCGATAACTGCTGCCTCATCAGAAAGAATATCACCAAAAAGATTACCAGTAAGTATGACATCAAACTGAGTAGGACGTACAGCCAGCTGCATAGCACAGTTATCTACATACAGGTTATTCAGCTCTACCTCTGGATAATCCTTAGCCATTTCTGCAACAGTACGGCGCCAGAGCCTTGAGGTAGCAAGAACATTTGCCTTATCTACGGAAGTGACTTTACCACGACGCAGCTTCGCAGTCTCAAAAGCCAGCTTTGCTATACGGTTAACCTCTGGTACTGAATAGTTTTCAAGATCCCAAGCACGCTCAGCACCATTGTGCTGCTCAGACTCACACTTTTCGCCAAAGTAAATTCCGCCAACCAGCTCGCGTACAATAACCATGTCAGAACCCTTAACCAGCTCAGGCTTTAAAGGAGAATACTCTACCAGAGCATCAGCAACCTTTACTGGACGAAGATTTGCATAAAGGCCAAGACCCTTTCTCAGTCCAAGGATTGCTTTTTCAGGGCGAAGAGCTGGATCAACATTATCCCACTTATCACCACCGACAGCTCCAAACAGAACGCCGTCAGCAGCCTTGCAGGCCTCCAGGGTATCATCGGGAAGCGGCACACCAAACTTATCGTAGGCAGTACCACCAGCATCCTTATATTCATATTCAAGTTCAAGGGAGAATTTCTCAGCAGCTTTCTTTAACACCTCAACTGCTGAATCGGTAATCTCCTTGCCTATTCCATCACCAGGAATAACTACTATCTTCTTAGCCATAGCTATCTCCTATACTTATATTATTTACGATTTTTGATATAGTTTATAAGTCCGCCAGCCTTGGCAATTTCCTGTACAAAGCCAGGAAGCGGCTGAGCATGGAATACATCACCGGTAGTAAGATTTTCGATAGTACCTGTTGCGGTATCTACTCTAAGCTTATCACCATGAGAAATTTTCTCTACATCACTGCCGATTTCCAGAAGAGGAAGACCGATATTTATTCCATTTCTATAAAAAATACGGGCAAAATCAGCTGCTATAACCACAGGTACCCCTGCAGCTTTGATAGCAATAGGTGCATGCTCACGGGAAGAGCCGCAACCAAAATTTTTGCCTCCAACCATTATATCGCCCTCAACTACATTCTGAGCAAATGGAGCCTCAGTATGCTCATCACTATCCTCCATGCAGTGAGCTGCCAGATCCTTAGGATCAAAGGAGTTGAGATAACGCGCCGGAATAATTACGTCAGTATCAATATTATCGCCATAGCGCCATACCTTACCTTCATGTGCCATGTTACTTTACCTCCTCTGGTACTGCTATACGTCCGAGAATTGCGCTGGCTGCTGCCACATAAGGCCCTGCCAGATAAACCTCAGAATCAACATGACCCATGCGGCCACGGAAATTTCTATTAGTGGTAGACACTGCCTTTTCACCAGCAGTCATTATGCCCATATGGGCACCAAGGCATGGTCCGCAGGTAGGAGTACTTACTGCACAGCCAGCATTTATGAAGGTCTCAACATAGCCAGCCTTGATTGCATCCATGTAAACCTGCTGAGAGCCTGGAATAATAATGCAACGGACATCTGGATGAACAGTATGTCCCTTAAGAACCTCTGCAGCCTGCTGAAGGTCTTCAAGTCGTCCGTTTGTGCAGGAACCGATTACTACCTGATCAATCTTGATTTCACCAATCTCAGATACTGGATGTGTGTTGCCAGGAAGATGAGGGAATGCTACAACAGGAGTAAGCTCAGAAAGATTAATCTCTACAACCTTCTCATAGCTTGCATCTGCATCAGCCTCCACCGGCTCATATGGATAATCTACGCGCTCTGCAACATATTCCTTGCAGATGTCATCGTAAGGGAAAATACCATTTTTACCGCCAGCCTCAATTGCCATATTAGCAATAGTCAGACGGTCCGTCATGGTCAGCTCAGCTACGCCCTCACCTGCAAATTCCAAAGACTGATAGAGGGCACCATCAACGCCAATCATGCCAATAAGAGTCAGGATAACATCCTTGCCGCAGATATTGACAGGCTTCTTGCCTGTGAGATTAACCTTGATAGTCTTTGGAACCTTGAACCATGCCTCACCGGTAGCTATGGCAACGCCAAGATCGGTTGAGCCTACACCAGTAGAAAATGCATTTACTGCACCATAGGTACAGGTATGGGAATCTGCGCCGATAATGCACATGCCTGGAGCAACAATACCCTTTTCTGGCAGGATAACGTGCTCAATGCCAACCCGGCCAACCTCAAAATAATTCTTGATGTGATGCTTCTTAGCAAAGTCCCTTACAGTCTTTGCCAGGCCAGCAGCCTTGATATCCTTATTTGGGGTAAAATGGTCAGGCACCAGAGCAACCTTGGTATTATCGAATACTGGACGGCCAATCTTCTCAAATTCCTTAATTGCTGGTGGAGCTGTAACATCATTAGCCAATACCATATCCAGCTTACAGGTAATAAGCTGTCCTGGTACTACCGACTCAAGACCAGCATGCTTTGCCAGTATCTTTTCGGTCATATTCATACCCATAAAAGTACCTCCTAAAATATGCACCAAATCGGAGCTGCCAAAAATGACAGCCCCGACTGTGTTTTAAAGAATATACGTATTGTAAAAAATACTATAAGACTAGATTAGTCCTTGGACAGATCTGCGCCATCCTTCAGCCAGCTCATCATGCCACGAAGCTTAGCACCAACCTGCTCGATCTGATGGTCAGCATTGATGCGGCGCATAGCGTAGAAGTTTGCCCAGCCTGCTGCGCGATTTTCAGTGAGGAACTTGTTTGCAAAGGTACCATCCTGGATTTCCTTCAGTACCTGTTCCATTGCCTTACGGCTGGTCTCACCTACTACACGAGGACCGGAAACATAGTCACCATACTCAGCAGTATTGGAGATGGACTTTCTCATCTTAGCCATACCGCCCTCATACATGAGGTCAACGATGAGCTTCATCTCATGGAAGCACTCGAAGTATGCAATCTCTGGCTGATAGCCAGCAGCTACCAGAGTCTCAAAACCGTTCTTAATCAGGGAGCATACGCCACCGCAGAGAACTGCCTGCTCACCAAAGAGGTCAGTCTCAGTCTCTTCCTTGAAGGTAGTCTGGATGCAGCCAGCGCGGGTGCCGCCAATGCCACGAGCGTAAGCCAGAGCCAGCTCGAAAGCGTGACCAGTAGCATCCTGCTGAACTGCAAATACGTCAGGAACACCGCCACCCTCAGTGAAGGTACGGCGAACCAGATGACCAGGGCCCTTTGGAGCAACCATGAATACATCTACGTCTGCAGGTGGGATAATCTGCTGGAAATGAATGTTGAAGCCATGAGCGAATGCCAGAGCAGCGCCGGACTTCAGATTTGGAGCAATCTCCTTCTTATATACATCTGCCTGCTTCTCATCTGGAATCAGGATCATAACAATATCAGCTGCAGCGGTAGCCTCGCCAACTGGCAGAACCTTCAGGCCCTTGCTCTCTGCTACTGGCTTGGACTTGGAACCATCATACAGACCTACAATAACATTCAGGCCGCTCTCCTTCAGGTTCAGTGCGTGTGCGTGACCCTGGGAACCATAACCGATAATTGCAACGGTCTTGTCCTTAATAACTTCCCAGTTAACGTCCTGATCATAAAAGATTTTTGCCATAATACTCTCTCTCCTCACAATGTTCTTGAATTGTGTGCTCCCCACGCTCAAGGCCGATAAGACCGGTCCTTATTATTTCGAGGATACCATATGGTGAAAGAATCCTGGTGAAGGCCGTAACCTTCTCATCATCACCGGTAATCTCAAAGATAAGCGTAGTAGGCTGCACATCTATGACTCGAGCCCTGAAGAGCTCTGCCATTTTTAATACATCCAGACGATTTGTATCGTCTGCCTTTACCTTGATCATAGTCATGCCACGATATACAGCTGCCCCGTCATCAAGACGCTGCACTGCCTCTACATCAGGCATTTTTTCCAGCTGCTTCATCATCTGGTTGACGAGATACTCATCACCGTGAACCACAACTGTTATACGCGAAAAGTCTGGTGACTGTGTCACACCTACCGATAAGCTATCGATATTAAACTCCCTGCGTGAAAACATGCTGGCAACTCTTACCAGCACGCCAGGCTGATTCTGTACAAATACAGATAAAACGTGTCTCATTAGATAAGAGCCTCCTAGAAAACATAAACTAATTATCGTATCAAAAAGAACATTTGTCAATAAAAAATTGTGATTATTTTAAAATTTTAACGAATTAAAACGTTACCATGTCAAAAACGGTTTTTTGATAAGCGAGGAATTAGCATATCTGAAATCCTCGGAGACCTCCTTGCGGGTCCATGATGGCAGTGCAAGGCAGGTTCCTTCTTCAGGAATCTCCACCTCAGCTATTACCAGACCTTCATTATCTCCAAAGAATACATCTATTTCCCATATAAACCCGTCATGCATTTCAGTATAGCGTTTTTTCTCTATCAGAGGCTTCAGGCAAAGCTCATCCAGAAGCTTGTCTGCCTCGCTGCGGGGAATTTCATATTCCATTTCCAGGCGGCTTATGCCATGATTCTTCCCCTTTATGGTCAGGTACCCCTTCTCGCCCTTAGTACGGACCCTAACTGTACGTTCCGGCTCAGCTGAAAGGTACCCCTGGCGTATTTCTACGCCATCACCTGCCGGCTTCCATAGGCTCATATCCACCAGGAACCGGCGTTCTATTTCCAGGCCCATTATTATTCACCTATTATACGTACCTCAGGATGCAGGCGTACACCATTTTTTCTATATACCTCATCCTGAACAGCTTTGATAAGATCAAGAACATCCTTGGCAGTTGCATTACCGGAATTTACCACAAAGCCAGCGTGCTTGGTAGATATCTGTGCACCGCCTACTGAAAGGCCTTTCAGGCCAGTCTGATCGATAAGGGTGCCAGCATAATAGCCTTGAGGTCGCTTAAAGGTACTGCCAGCACTTGGAAGCTCCAGCGGCTGCTTGCTTTCACGGCGCTGATTAAAGTCATCCATCTTAGCCTGTATCTGGTTCTTATCCCCAGTCTGAAGCTCTATGGTAATCTCTGCAATAGCCTGTCCATTATCCTGGAATACACTATGACGATAGCCAAAATCAAGCTGATCTGCCCCATAGGTCAGCACCTCGCCAGACTGAGTAACCGTCTTTACCTGGGTAACGATATTTTTCATCTCACCATCATAGGCACCAGCATTCATGAATACTGCACCGCCGAGGCTGCCTGGTATCCCGCAGGCAAATTCCATGCCGGACAAGCCGCATTCCTGGGCAAACTGGCATACATGCTTCAGATAAGCACCAGCTCCAGCAATAATCTTATTTCCATCCTGACGTTTATAAGACATAGGGGCATGGAATTTAACTACAGCTCCCCTGATTCCATTATCAAGGACCAGTACATTAGAGCCATTACCAATAATAGTAAACGGCATATCAAACTCACGGATTGTGTTAAAAACTGCTACAGTTTCTTCTATGTTAGCAGGAAAAATCAGATAATCAGCAGGACCGCCTATATTAAAGGTGGTGTGCTTGCTCATAGGCTCATTAATGTAGAACTGTTCTGATTTGACTATGTTTCTTATGGCATTAATAAAATTATCATTTAGTGCCATGGTTATCATTCCTCATTAAAAAAATATTACACACTTACACGCTCTTTATTATACCGCAATACTGCTATTTATAAAAGGGGCGAATAACAAAAAGTCCCCCGCTATAAAGCGGGGGACTATATTTATTGGCTATAGGAATGCCTGTCATCAGCTATTACTGTTCAGCAGCCTTCTTCTTTACATGGGTACGGATGGAAAGCTCGCGAAGCTGCTTTTCGTCAACCTCAGACGGAGCCTGGGACATAACGTCAGATGCACTCTGAGTCTTAGGGAAAGCGATAACATCACGAATTGACTTGCGCTTTGCCATTATCATAATAAGACGGTCAAGACCAAATGCCAGGCCACCATGTGGAGGTGCACCGAACTTGAAAGCGTCAAGCATGAAGCCGAACTTGTCATGGGCAGCCTCTGGGGTCAGGCCAATAGCCTCAAATACCTTCTCCTGCAGATCATTCTGATATATACGCAGGGAACCGCCGCCGATTTCGACGCCGTTGAGTACCATATCGTAAGCAATAGCCTTAACCTTGCCAGGATCAGTGGTAAGATACTGTATATCCTCATCACGTGGAGCAGTAAATGGATGATGCATAGCCTTCCAGCGCTTATCCTCTTCACTGTACTCAAACATAGGGAAGTCAACAACCCAGAGGAAGCTGAGCTTGTCTGGATCAATAAGGCCACGGCGGCGTCCCATCTCCAGACGCAGCTCACCAAGAGCCTGAGCAACAACCAGAGGCTTATCAGCAATTACCAGCAGCAGATCGCCAGTTTTTGCACCAGTTGCCTGCTTAATCTGCTCAAAGGTCTCATCAGAATAGAATTTCTTGAATGGAGATTTAATTCCTTCTTCAGAATACTGAATCCATGCCAGACCCTTTGCACCATAGCCCTGTACATACTGAACCAGTCCATCCAGCTCACGGCGTGGAATATTGGCATAGCCTTCAACATTGATAACCTTTACCTGTCCGCCAGCCTCAAGTACAGACTTGAACACCTTGAAATCAGAGCCCTTGACATACTCGGAAATATCCATCAGTTCCATGCCGAAACGAAGATCAGGCTTATCAGAACCGAAGCGTTCCATGGCCTCATCCCAGCTCATACGCTTGAATACATCAGGAATCTTAATCCCCAGAGCCTTATCGAATATTTCTCCCATCATGCCTTCCATCATGGTCAGGATAGTTTCCTGATCAATGAATGACATCTCTATATCAAGCTGAGTAAACTCAGGCTGACGGTCTGCTCTCAGGTCCTCATCACGGAAGCAGCGTACAATCTGGAAATACTTCTCCAGACCGGACAGCATAAGAATCTGCTTATAAATCTGTGGAGACTGTGGCAGAGCATAGAACTCGCCTGGATTCAGACGGCTTGGTACCAGGAAGTCACGGGCACCCTCTGGAGTAGACTTGCAGAGCATCGGAGTCTCAATTTCCAGGAAGCCATTTCTATCAAAATAGTCACGCATAATCTTGGTTACGCGATGACGGAGCATCAGATTTTTCTGCATCTCTGGACGGCGAAGGTCAAGATAACGATACTTCAGGCGGAGCATCTCATCTACCTCGATACCATCCTGGATATAGAATGGAGGAGTCTTTGCCTTATTAAGAATACGGAGCTCCTCAACAGCAATCTCAATCTCACCAGTTGCCATGTGAGGGTTGATGGTCTCAGCATCGCGGGCACCTACCTTGCCGCGGATAGCCAATACAAACTCATTACGGATAGTTTCTGCCTTATGGAAAGCATCCTCGCCGATAGCGGCTTCATCAATAACTACCTGTACAAGACCGCTTCTATCACGCAGGTCAACAAAAATCAGTCCGCCATGGTCACGACGTCTGGAAACCCAGCCACAGAGTACAACCTCAGTGTCAACATGATCCTTGCGAAGCTCGCCGCAATGGTGAGTACGCTTAATTCCTTCTAAAGTATCCATTAAAAATTCACCTCAAAATGTAATATCTTAATAAAATGGGTGTTAACCCTTTATTTTCTCAATAACGGCATCAAAAGCAACCTTCTCCTGGCTGCTGTCAGCCATGCTGCGGATTAAAGCTGCTCCCTCAGCGATTTCATCATCGCCAAGGATTACTGCATATTTTGCATTGAGCTTATTAGCCTGCTTCATCTGAGCCTTCATACTGCGTCCTGCATAATCAATAGCTGCAGATAATCCGGCATCCCTTAAATCCATAACCAGCTTAAAGGCCTCAGCCTGAGCCTTTTCACCCAGAGCAACCACATAAGCATCAACAGAGCGGTTTTTATCAGGAAGCAGATTCTGGTTTTCAAGAGCCAGCAGCAGTCTCTCCAAGCCAGTTGCAAAACCAACTGCCGGAGTATGGTTGCCGCCCATTTCCTCTATAAGGCCATCATAACGACCACCACCAGCTACTGCACTCTGCGCCCCCAATGGAGGGTACTTGATTTCGAAAGCAGTCTTGGTATAGTAATCCAATCCACGGACAAGCCTTGGATCATGCTTGAAGCCAACACCAGCCTTGGCAAGATGCTGCTTCAGTGCCTCAAAATGACTGCTGCACTCCTCACAGAGGCAATCAGTAATCTTTGGAGCATCAGCCATATAAGGCTTATCGCTATCCTTTTTGCAATCAAGGATACGGAGCGGACTTCTATCGAACCTGCTCTTGCAATCCTCGCAGAGGTCCTCCAGCTTATCGCGGAAGAAATCCTGCAGCATTGTCCTGTACTGGCTGCGACATTCTGGACAGCCTACAGAGTTTATGCTAAGCTCCAGATCCTTAAGTCCTAATCCCTCAAGAAGCTTAATAGCAAGCAATATAACCTCAGCATCCACAGCTGGATTAGACTCTCCCAGTGCCTCAATACCAAACTGATGGAATTCTCTCAAGCGGCCTGCCTGAGGACGGTCATAACGGAACATGGAGCCGATATAAAACAGCTTCACAAGATCTGCTTCAGCATAAAGCTTGTTCTGGAGATATGCTCTTACTGCAGAGGCAGTATTCTCAGGGCGCAGGGTAACGCTCCGTCCTCCACGGTCAGTAAAGGTATACATCTCCTTATCAACTACATCTGTACCTTCGCCTATACCCCGCTGAAACAGCTCAGTATGCTCAAATACTGGAGTCCTTATTTCCTGATAACCAAATCTTTTGCAGAGATCACGGATTTCTTTTTCAATGTAGAGCCAATCCCCTACTGTATCTGGCAGAATATCCTTAGTTCCCCTTGGAGCATTTGTCAGCATTGCTAATCCTCCTGGTCTACAATCCCGTAAGCTTCCTTCAGAAGCTGGGACCTTTTTTCAATATATAAATCTATGTCACGAATATAAGTGACTAGATCCTTGGCATTAAACGAAGACTTTAGTCTTCCCTCACGCTTGTTGATAATCTTGCTAGTGGCAGATCCGCCAATACCAAGTATTGTCTGATGCTCCTCCATTATCTGTATGTTATACATACTTTCAGCACCTGGATGAGCACAGCCCACATTCTCCATCTGCCCGCTCATATAGCCCTGACGGTAGAGATAATATGGTTTATAGCCATTTTCCCATATATAGCCCATTGCCACATCAAACATTTTGCGGCATGTGTCATCATCAGGAAGCTCATAATCCGAAAGATTAAGCTTCAGCCTTGACCCTTTTTTCAATGCTAGAGAATGAATGGTTATATCATCTGGGCCAAGCGCAACAAGCTTTTTCATGGTATCATCCACATCCGCCACAGTCTCTCCAGGCAATCCAAGGATAATATCCATATTAATTTCAGGGATTCCCGCACTCCTGAGGCTTTTAAACATCTCTACCACAGCCTCTATTGTATGGTTTCTCCCAATTCTTTTCAATGTTTTCTGCTGCATTGACTGCGGATTACAGCTCACCCTGGTAACACTGCAGTCAAGCATGGTTTTAAGCTTCGCCTCAGACATGCTGTCAGGACGGCCAGCCTCTACAGTAAATTCCACTACATCTTCATTATAAAAGGAGTCGTAGACAAGATTAAGCATCTCTTCAAAATAGTTGTCCGGCAGGCTGGTAGGAGTTCCTCCGCCTACATAGATAGACTGCACCTTGAAATTATAGCGCTCGACCTCCTGCTTAACGGCAGCAAGGTCCTTGCGGAAGGCCTCCATAAACTCATCTAAGCCCTTCCTTCCCGGCAAAACATTGGCTGGAAAGGAACAATAAAGACAGCGGCTAAGGCAGAATGGTATACCCACATATACACTAATGGTACGGTCATCGGTTCGGGCAAGGAATGGAAGCTGACGAATAGCCATATCAGTTATTACTGAAGCCTTCTCATCATTTGCCTCATATTCCTCCTTGAGCCTCTTTACTATAGCATCCCTATCCATGCCGCTACTCAGGAAGCGGTGAACTATCTTAGTCGGACGTACACCATGCATTATCCCCCATGGAGCTGCCTCAAAACCAAGCTCCCTTCTGAGAAGCTGATACAGATTCAGCTTAATAAGACGATGGATTCCCGCCATATACCTTTCGTCACCAGTACCTGAATTCTCCTGCCTGAAAACATTGCTTGTTCCATCAAGAGCAGTAAGGATAACCCTGGTATGAACCTCAGGGATTTCAGAGGCTTCTATGCTATTTTCAATATCTATTGCCTCCCAGTCATAGGGGCCATCAACAGGCAGCGGTTTCTTGGTATCCGGATCCAGCAAAGGACCGATACTGATCTTGAAAAGATTCAAGACCTCCTTGACTACCTTTACGACAACCTCCTGATCACTGTTCAGCACCATTCGCTTTATACGCAATGTTTACTGACACTCCTGGCAATAGCCAAAGAATTTTAGCTGATGATCAACAATCTTGAAGCCGCACTGCTTAGAAATACTTGATTCAAGACTTTCCAGAAGGTCATCGGAAAACTCAATAACCTTGTGGCATTTTTTACAGATAAGATGATGATGCTGATGCGCATTCGGCTCACTCATATTAAGCTCATAAAATGCACAGCCATCATCAAACAGCTCCAGCCTGCGGAGGATATCAATATCACACATAAGCTCAAGAGTGCGGTATATAGTTGCCAAGCCGATATCAGATTCCTTATGCTCCTTTAGCTCCTTGTATATCTTCTCAGCATTGAGGTGTTCACCCTCATTGTTCAAGAAAACCTCAAGGACCTCACGGCGCTGAGGAGTCATCTTGCAATGATGCTCCCTTAGTCTTTGTTTCAGGTCTGCTATGCTAAACTTAGGCTGCATGCCATAATCCTCCCTTTATTTCCTGCAGGATGTGTCATCATGCTCTGAAAAAACATAGTATCACTAATAATTCATTATAGCAAAAGAGTTTAGGCAAGGCAATAAAAAAGGCACCCATAGGATGCTTTTTTATACATTATATGGCTTTATCACCCAAGAAAAGGATTGGTTTTCCTTTCATAGCCCATCCCGGTCTCAGGTCCATGCCCTGGATACACGACAGTCTCATCCTTTACCTCTGCAAGTGCCTTAACAACAGATTCAATCAGCTGATAATGATCTCCGCCAGGAAAATCGGAACGGCCAACAGAGCCTGCAAAAAGAGTATCACCGCTGAACAGAACTTTCTCTCCATCATAAAGGCATATCCCGCCAGCTGTATGGCCTGGAGTATGTATTACCTTTAGAAAAGACTCTCCAAATCTGATTACGTCTCCATCCTTCAGAAGCCTCTCTGCAGGGCGGAAGCTGGCGTCAGTCCCCATAAATATTGAAAGATTCTTTCTGGATTTAAGCAGCATTTCAGCATCCAGCTCATGTATAGAAGCCCCGCAGCCAACAGCATTACGCAGTTCATCCAAAGCCCCTATGTGATCAAAGTGACCATGGGTTATGATAATTTCAGCTATATCAGCCTTCATATCATTTATCAGCGACATGATGCGCTCAACATGACCGCCAGGATCTATTACTGCACCCTTGCCTGTAGCCTTATCCTTCAGAACATAGCAATTCACATCTACAGGTCCAACCACCACAGATTTTATAGAAAAGCTGCTCATGAATTATTACCTCCGTTTGAACTCATGCTACGGGATACTGAATATACATCCTTGAGACGCCTGATATTTGCCATAACTCTTGATACCTGAGTAGCATTCTTGATTTCAAGTCCCAGAGTGACAGTAGATGTTCTGTTGGAGCGATTTTTCTTAGCGTTTACAGTAGCTATATTTATCCTCATTTCAGCTGGTACTGCCATAATCTGCGTAAGAAGACCAGTTGTATCATTGCAGGTAATCTCAATTTCTACAGTATAGGATGTATCCAGGCCGATATCCCAGGATACATCAATAACCCTTGTATAATCGCCATCAGTAACCAGTACATTAGGACAGTCTGCTCGATGAACAGAAACGCCACGACCCTTAGTAATAAAGCCGGTTATAGGATCACCAGGAATAGGATTACAGCAGCGGGCCAGGCGCACCATCATGCCACCCTCACCTTCTACCAGTATTCCGTGACTGGATTTGGATTTCTTGATGGCATTCTGTGAAGTCTTTATCTTCTCCAGCATTTCCGAAACATCTGGCGGGGTCTGCTCCTTGATAGCCTTCTTATGATGCTCAATCAGCTTGGCAATTACGCCATGCACAGTTACTCCGCCATAGCCGATTGAAGCCAGAAGGTCTTCGTCACTCTGCAGATTAAATCTGAGGCATACTGAATTCAGCCACTCATCCCTTATAAGCTCCTTTGGATCATAGCCAAGCTTCTTAGCTTCCTGAGCCAGCAGCTCATGCCCCCTCAGAATATTTTCCTCTCGGCGAGCCTTCTTGAACCATCCTCTGATCTTGGCCCTTGTGTCAGCTGCAGCAACAATATTCAGCCAATCACGGCTTGGTCCATCATTATTTTTATTGGTGATGATAGAAACAAGATCGCCATTCTTCAGCTTATACTCTAGAGGCACTATCTTGCCATTAACCTTTGCACCTACACAATGATGTCCTACATCAGTATGGATATGATATGCAAAGTCGATTGGCACTGCACCCTTCGGCAAAGAAATTACATCTCCGCGCGGCGTAAATACAAATACCTCATCAGAAAATATATCCATCTTCAGGGCTTCAACATACTCGCCGGAGTCCTTAAGATCCTGCTGCAGATTAAGAATCTGTCTCAGCCAGCTGAGCTTCTTGTCATAATCAGTCTCAGCCATGGAGCCCTTGCCGCTCTCCTTGTACTTCCAGTGAGCTGCAACACCATATTCAGATACCTTATGCATAGAAAAGGTTCTTATCTGTATTTCCAGCGGATAACCTCTGGCCATAACTGTTGTATGCAGGGACTGGTAGCCATTAGACTTCGGCATTGCGATGTAATCCTTGAAACGTCCTGGTATTGGCTTCCACATTGCATGAATAACACCAAGTACCGCATAGCAGTCCCGAACATTATGCACCAGGACACGGACAGCAGACAAATCGTATATTTCGCTTATATCCTTCTTGTCCCGTCTCATTTTGCGCCAGATGCTGTAAAAATGCTTAGCACGTCCACTTATTTCAGCCTTCACAGAGCTTCTTATAAGCTTGGTATGAATTTGAAGTATTGCATCCTCAATAAATTTCTGACGCTCCTGCCTTTTCAGGTTTACTTTCTCAACCAGCTCATAATACTGCTCTGGTTCAAGATACCGCAAGCAAAGATCCTCCAGCTCCCACTTGATATTGGAAATACCCAGACGATTTGCCAGAGGAGCATAAACCTCTATAGTCTCAAGAGCAATTCTCTTCTGCTTTTCTTCACTGACAAATTTCAGTGTACGCATATTATGCAGACGATCCGCCAGCTTTATAATAATTACCCTTATATCCTTGGCCATTGCCAGGAACAGCTTTCTGTAGTTCTCTGACTGCTGCTCGATTTTAGACTGAAATTTGATTTTACCCAGCTTAGTAACACCATCTATCAGCATAGCAACTTCCTTACCGAAGATTTCTGCCATCTGCTCCTCAGTATAGGTGGTATCCTCCACCACGTCATGAAGAAGAGCTGCACTTATAGTTGTAGCATCAATCATCAGCTCGGTAAGAATCTTTGCGACATTAAGCGGATGAATAATATATTCTTCGCCGGAGGCTCTTTTCTGTCCCGCATGAGCTGCATTTGCCAGCTCATAGGCCCGGCGTATAAGCTCAACATTAGCATGAGGCTGATATTTCAGCACTGCCTCAATAATTTCATCAATAGTAACCTGAGCTGTGGCTGAGCCAGCCGCAGGGGTATAAATGGCTACGCCATTGGAGGTTGTCTCACTGTTCATTAATATGCACCACCAAATATAAATGTATGCCTGGATAAAGTCCTTGCGCCAATACCCAAATTCACATAGTTATAATATACAACACAAATTCTGAAATTCCTTTTCTGCATAAAAAAGCAGGTATTCTTTTTTGAAATACCTGCTAAAAATATACATTTCCCTGGAGAGACACTGTCAATCCCTGCAGATCAGATCCCTTATAACCTCACCAGCAATCATCAAGCCTGCTACTGACGGCACAAATGCTATGCTGGCTGTAATACGCTGCCCTTTTTCATCGCGTCCTGATTCTCTAGGCTGCTCCTCTGAATACAGCACCTTCAGCTTCCTTATCCCACGCTTTTTCAACTCACGGCGCATAACCCTTGCCAGCGGACATACACTGGTTTTATATATATCTGCCACCTTGAAAAGCTCAGGATGCAGCTTATTGCCTGCTCCCATGGAGGATATCACAGGCACCCCGGCCTCAGATGCTCTTGCCGCCAGCTCCAGCTTAGCGGTTACATTATCAACCGCGTCAACTACATAGTCATAAGAGCTGAAATCAAAGCTATCTGCTGTCTCTGGCAAAAAGAAGCAATTATGTACATAAACCTCAGCGTCCGGATTGATATCCTTGATGCGGTCACGCATGACCTCAGCCTTAAACCTGCCAATAGTACTATGAAGAGCTATAATCTGACGATTTATATTAGACAGTGAAACCTGATCCTTATCAATAAGCTCCAGACAGCCAATTCCACTTCTGGCCAGAGCCTCAGCAACATAACCGCCTACTCCTCCAACACCAAAAACTGCCACCCTTGCCCTGGAAAGCCTATTAACAGCTTCCTTTCCCAGCAAAAGCTCCGTTCTTGAAAATATACTCTCCATTTAAAGATAAAACCCCTTGAAACTATTATGTTTCATCTGCAACAATCTCATAAACAAACACAAAATATACATCACCAATATGGCTGGTATGCACAAATCTGCCATAATCGCGGATATTCTTCACTCTGCCAGTCTTGGTTATAATACGATACTCTACATAATCCACGTCCCGATCATTCTGAATCTGGCTGGAAATATCTCCAGAAACCTTTGAAAAATCATCCGGATGAACCATGCCACGGAATGAATTATCCACGAGCTCAATAAACTCTTCCCTGTTTTCGCAGTCATAAAGCTTAACCAAATGCTCATTAAAGCTTATGAGCTCCTGTTTATCATCAGCATGGTAGATAAAGAAGCCACCTGGCATATAATCTGAAATTTCCGCTGCCTTATTAAGAATTTCCTCAGAAGAAGCGCCAACCACAGAGAGACGGTCCTGCATCTTAAGCTCGTAGAATTTACTCTTATCCTTGTACATGAGCTTATCAGCGAGGGCAATATGCTGCTCTATATCCGTAATCTCATCAACCCATACACTGCCGATAGCTGCAGAAGTACTACCATTGAGGCAACCCCTCAAGCGTACTATACGCTTATTGAAGGCATCTTCATTGTCATCGAAGGACAGGGCAACAAATTCATCGCCACCCAGTCTGTATATCTCGGCATCACTGAAAACAGTGCGGACTATTTTAGCTACATCTCCTATGAGACGGTCACCTGCCTCATGACCAAAATTATCATTTGTATACTTCAGGCTATTAATGTCAAGAAACATAATGCCAAGCTTTTTATTTTTCTTCTTGTTTATATCCTTAATATCTGAATAATAAACCTTACGGTTCTTGAAACCAGTAAGCGGATCAATCTCCAGCTCACTGATACGCTTCATAGACTCACGGTACTTTATGATATGACCCAGTCTTGCAATGATAAGAGCCGGATTATATGGCTTTGCCACAAACTCTACCGCACCCATTCTAAGGCAACGGTCCTCCTCCTGAGCACTATCCTTTATGGTAGTGATGATAATCGGAATCTCGGTAAATACATGATCACGGCGTATCATCTCCATGAACTCATATCCGTTCATTACAGGCATCTGAAGATCAAGCAGGATAGCCGAAATATCCTTGTAATTATTTATGAGTACACCGAGGCCTTCCTTACCATCCCTTGCTTGAAGCACTTTATAGTGACCAGACAGTATGCGGCTTAAGGAATCACGATTAATCTCATTATCATCAATAATGAGTACAGTACGTTTCTCATTATCCGGAATACTGTTCAGCGGAGAAATGTACTCAGTACTTTCCATTCTGAATCTAGCACCAGCGTTAGGTATCTCAGAGAGATATCGCTGAACATAGTCCTCATACCTGTCTACAGGCATTGGAGATGAGAAAAGATACCCCTGGATATAGTCACAGCCCAATTCCTGCAGCACAGCCAGCTGACCAGCATTTTCAACACCCTCAGCAGTTGTTCTGAAGCCCATTCTGTGAGCAAGATTAATAATATTTTCTATTACTATACGGTTAATATCCAAGCGGTTTACAAAGCTGATATCCAGCTTGATTATATCAAGCGGGAATGTAGCCAGCATCCCCAAGGAGGAATATCCAGCACCGAAATCATCCATTTCAATCAAGAAGCCAAGATCCTGAGCCTTTTTTACCTGCTCAATGATAATTTCAGCATTGTTCGCATACAGGGACTCAGTAACCTCGACATGAATATAAGAATGATCAATGCCATAGGAATCAATAACATTAATCATGCGATCGAACCATCCAGGCTCCAGATAATCCTTACGGGATACATTGATGGAAACAGGAGCAATCGGCACCCCATCCATCTGCCAACGATTTATATCCTGACAGACTCTTTCCACCACAAAAGCATCCAGCTTAACGATAAAGCCATTCTTTTCAAACAGCGGTATAAACTCCCCAGGTGACATGAAGCCGAACTGCGGATGATGCCATCTAACCAATGCCTCGGCACCTACAACCCGCTTGGAAATACTGTCATGCTTGGGCTGATAGTATACTGTAAACTGATCATTATAAAGGGCATCCTCCATACAATCAAGTATGCGCTGCTCATTGATAAGCTTCTGATCAAGCTTATCATCATAAAAAGCAAGATTTTTATCGTATATACCCTTTATCATGCGATTTGCCAGGAATGCATTATCGCAGTTTCGCATAATAGGCAAATTCTTGTCGATTGGTGCACATACACCCTTCTTTATTATCTGATGTGGTATAGGTGCTGGAAGCAGAGCTTCATCATAAATAAGCTTTGTTGGGAATGGATCCTTGGTATCCTTGACTTCAAAAAGGATAGCAAACTGGTCACCACCATAACGTCCTGCTATGCTGGTGGTAATCATATCATTTATGAGTTTACCTAAAAAAGCCAGATATTCATCGCACTTTTGCTCACCATAAAGACTATTGGTAAGACGGAAATTTTCAATATCCAGTGCCAGGATGCCAAACTGCTTGTCAGGATTGCTGGCCACCCTTTCAGTTGCATGTCGAAGAAAGGCCTGCTTCGTGTAGAGGCCTGTAAGATCATCAAACTCCAGCTCATTAAGGGCATTTGCCGACTCTACCATTCTTATGATATTCTTCATCCTGGCCAATGTCGCACGTGGATGATATGGCTTGCCTATAAAGTCATGGGCACCTAAGGCTAAACACCTTTCCTCCTCTTCTGAAGAAGAGTTTGCTGTTATTACAATGATAGGAATCTTTCTTAGCTCAGAATCCTGTTCTACTATTTCCATGAATTCATAGCCGCTCATTACAGGCATACTGAGATCAAGTAATATGAGAGAAATAACTGATAAATTTGCCTTAAGCATCTCAAGACCTTCAAGTCCATTAGCTGCCTGAAGCACATCATAATCTGAACGCAGTATTCCCTCAAGAAGCATACGATTTACTTCGCTATCTTCGACGACGAGCACAGTCCGTCTGACATCGTTTCCATCATAATAGCTTGCTGTCATAAATTTGAACCACCCAATTAAAATTTACATAACAATCGACACTAATATTCTACCATAAATTGCTTTATATGCATATAGTGAAGACATCAAAAGCCAAATATGAAACAATCAGCCTATGTGCACATGCACATAGGCAACAGTCCCTACTGATATTTAATTTCAAGCAACCATCTGTATATAAAAATAAGAAGGACCATCTAACTGACTAATGTTAGATGGCCCTTCTTATGATATATCAGCTTTTCTATTCCTTGCGCAAGAATCAGATAGCACGTTCTACCTTACCGGTCCGCAGGCAGCGAGTGCAAACATTAACACGCTTCACATCGCCCTCTACGACAGCGCGAACACGCTGAATGTTTGGCTTCCAAGAACGCTTAGTCTTCAGATGAGAATGGCTGACATTATTGCCGCTGAGCTCACCCTTGCCGCATACTTCACATACATTTGCCATATAGACACCTCCTACTCTATCGAATCAAGCTGTGCACAGTCAATACACAACATTGATATATTATCACAAACATCACTTCAATGCAAGCATTTTTTCAAAAAATCATTTACCTGCCTCAAGGCCATCGACCAGCTTCAGAATATGAGCCAGCTCCTCACCGGTAAAGTGATATTTTTCACCGCAGAAATGGCAGCATATTTCAGCCTGGCCATCGTCGACCAGGGTCTTAAGATCTGCACGGCTCAAGCTGAAAAGAACATCCTCTATACGCTCCTTTGAGCACTGGCAGCGGAAGGAAAGCTCTGTTGTGGATAAAAACTCCATCTCAAAGCCTTGCATAACTTCCTTTATAATAGCCTCAGCATCAAGGCCATCAGCAATCATAGATGTAACCGGACGCAGGCTTTTAAGATTTTCCTCCAGTCTGGAGACAGTTTCCTCATCAGCATCAGGCATCAGCTGTATCATAAAACCGCCGGCTGCTGAAACCTTGAAATCACTTTCAACAAGAACTCCAAGACCGATACTTGATGGTGTCTGCTCAGATGCAAACATATACTGAGTAAGATCCTCAGCAATTTCACCAGTTACAATCTCAACACTTCCAGACATTGGCTCTTTCAGTCCAGTAAATCTTGTAACAGTTACCAGACCTTGACCCACAGCACCCCCCACGTCAAGCTTGCCGTTTTCATTCAAGGGAAGGTTGACGTGGGGATTGCCTGCATAGCCCCTGACATAGCCGTCAGCAGTAGCATCAGCAGTAATGGTACCAATAGGACCATTCCCCCGGAAGCTTACAGTGATAGCCTCTTCATTTTTCAGATTGGCTGCCATCAGAAGAGCACCAGTCATGGTCCGTCCTACAGCAGCTGCTGCTATCGGATAGCAGTCATGACGTCTTACCGCTTCCCCCACCAGATCCGTGGTCACTGCAGCATACACCCTGACACCAGCCGTAATAGCCTTTACCAGATAATCACTCATTTATACACACCTGTCAAAATCAAAATTCTATGCTCATCAATACCTCTTCAGTATCAATATCATATATATTTATACCATCATCAGTAATAACTGCACAGGTATTGCGTCCATCATCACGCTTGGACAAGGATGGAGAGCCAGGATTAAGGAATATTGTCTCACCGCGCTTTTCAAGTACAGTGGTATGAATATGACCAGTAATAAATACATCAGCCTTCATGTTTTTTGCTGCCTGGTCCTTAAGCTCATCTGATTCAACCATATGTCCATGAGTGGCTACTATACGCTTACCTCCAGCGAAGGTGTAAGCATACGGAGCCTGAATAGGAGTCTCCAGGACCAGCTGATCAACCTCAGAATCACAATTTCCTCGGCAGATAATAACTGGCACACTGCTGTCATTTATGCGCTGGGCCAGACCTGCTGGATTATAATCCTCCAGCATAGGATTTCTTGGTCCATGATACAGCACATCACCGGAATGGATAATGAGATCTGCGTCCTGGAAAAACTTTTCATATGCGGCTGCCCAATGGAGCTCACAGCCATGGGTATCACTGATTACACCAATTTTCATAGTTATAGCTCCTTTATCAGAGGCATCAATTACAGCTGTCTTAAGAGATTTGCCATCTCAATCGCAGTCATAGCACCATCAGCACCCTTGTTGCCTGCTTTAGTACCAGAGCGCTCAATAGCCTGCTCAATATTCTCAGTGGTAACAACGCTGAAGGCAACAGGAACACCAGTAGACATGCTTGCCTGAGCAATCCCCTTGGCAGCCTCATTGCAGACATAATCATAATGAGTGGTAGACCCACGGATAACAGTGCCCAGGGCAATGATTGCATCATACTTGCCAGATTCTGCCATCTTCTTTGCAATGAAAGGAAGCTCGAAAGCTCCTGGAACCCAAGCAACAGTTACATCATCCTCTGCTGCTCCATGGCGCTTCAGGGTATCCAGAGCACCGCCCAAAAGCTTAGAGGTCAGAAACTCATTGAAACGTGAAACTACAACACCAAACTTCAGCCCTTCAGCTGTAAGCATTCCTTCAATAATCTTTGCCATGTCAAACCCTCCGAAATAAATATAAAATCAATCTTCATTTAAAATGTGACCCATCTTGGTCTTCTTAATCTTCATATAGCCTTTGTTATACTCATTGGACTCAACCTGCAGTGGAACGCGTTCAACAATCTTAAGTCCGTATCCCTCAAGTCCGGCTCTCTTTGCAGGATTGTTTGTCATGAGGCGGATAGTGGTCAGGCCCACATCTGCCAGAATCTGAGCTCCTATTCCATAATCGCGCTCATCTGGAGCAAAGCCCAGCAGCACATTAGCCTCAACAGTATCACGGCCGCCATCCTGAAGCTCATAGGCACGCATCTTGTTGCCAAGGCCGATACCACGGCCCTCCTGACGCATGTACAGGACAACCCCCTGGCCCTCCTTCTCAATCTTCTGCAGGGCAATAGCCAGCTGCTCACCGCAGTCACAGCGCATAGAACCAAGAGCATCACCAGTAAGACACTCAGAATGAACACGAACCAGAACATTATCCTTATTCTTTACATCACCCTTGACAATGGCCAGGTGGCACTTCTTGTCAAGCTTGCTCTCATATGCATGAATACGGAAATGGCCATACTTGCTTGGAAGATCAGCCTCAGCTATCTTCTCTACAAAACATTCGGTACGCTTTCTGTACTCAATAAGGGCCTTTACAGTGATCATCTTCAGACCATGCTTCTTGGAAAATTCAATTAGCTTAGGAGTACGCATCATATGACCGTCATCATCCATAATCTCGCAGCATAAGCCTGCAGGGGTCAAACCTGCCAGCTTTGCAAGATCAGTGGTAGTCTCGGTGTGACCAGCACGGCGTAGAACTCCGCCTGGTACAGAACGGAGCGGAAATACATGACCTGGACGACGGAAGGTCTCAGGCTTGGACTCTGGATCTATAAGACGCTTTACAGTCTCGCAGCGCTCATAGGCTGAAATCCCAGTTGTAGTAGAAATAGCATCTACAGATACAGTGAAGGCAGTCTCATGATTATCAGTATTATTAGTAACCATCTGAGTAATCTTCAGACGATCAAGGGGTTCGGCCTCCATAGGAGTACAAATAAGACCCTTTGCATAGGTAGCCATAAAGTTTACATGCTCAGGAGTGAGCTTGTCTGCTGCCACGATAAGGTCACCCTCATTTTCGCGGTCCTCATCATCAACAACTACTACCATGTTACCTTTTCTGATTTCTTCAATTGCTTCTTCAACTGTTGCAAAATCTGACATTATATACAACTCCTTTGAGTTAGAATCCGTTTTTCAAGAGAAAATCCATCGTAATACGGCTTTCAGCCACTTCATTTTCCCTTGGCTTCATCAGCTTTTCCACATACTTGCCAATGACATCATTTTCAATATTAATTAGTGAACCATCTTTCTTGGTATGAAGATTAGTTGCTTTTACAGTGTGCGGTATAAGTGACACCACAAAATCAGTGTTGCTGACATAGGCCACCGTAAGACTTATGCCATCAAGAGCTACTGAGCCTTTTTCTACTATATGGCGAAGTATTTCGTCATCAGCTGAAATTCTCATCAAAACCGCGTTACCCTCTTCGGTCAAAGACACCACCTTGCCAACACCATCAATATGACCGCTGACTATATGACCGCCAAGACGGCTGCTCAAGGTCAGCGCCCGTTCAAGATTGACAACGCTTCCCGGCCCAAGTTCCTTAAGCGAAGTACGCCTGATAGTTTCTGGCATTACATCAGCACAGAAAGAAACCTTATCAAAACGAGTCACAGTCAGACAGATTCCGTTAACGGCAATGCTGTCTCCAATCTGAACATCCTCCAGCACCTTGCTTGCATTGATTTCAAGCCTGCCGCCAATCATGGAACGGATAGTGCCAGTTTCCTCAATAATTCCTGTAAACACTATTCCACCACTCCTGTCACGAAAATATCATCATCCAAAAGCTCAGTCTCAATTTCCTTTAAGCGCACCGCATCTGAAAGTCTTGCGAAGCCATCGCCTTCAACTGGAGTCAAGGCATTCTGTCCGCCTATAAGCATAGGAGCTATAAAGGCATAAACCCTGTCAACGGCCCCAGCCTTAAGGAATGCATTGTTTACCTGCCCGCCGCCTTCTACAAACAGCGAGGTGATATTCATCCTGCCAAGCTCAGACAGAAGAATATCTATATCCACCCTTGGCCCATTTCCACAAGAAATTATTCTTACGCCCTTTGCCCTCAGTGCATTTACCCTATCACAGGGAGCTTCCTCTGTTACAGCTACAATAAGAGGAGACTTCTCATCTGAAACCAGTTTAGAATCAAAAGGTATACGGCAGGAGCTATCCAGCACTACACGTACCGGATTCCTGCCATCATATGCTTCAAGCCTGGTTGTCAGGCTAGGATCATCCTTAAGTACAGTGTTAATGCCTACAAGAATTGCATCGTAAATATCCCTTAGTTCGTGAACACGCCTTCTTGAGGAAGAATTGGTAATCCACTGTGATTCACCAGTGCAGGTGGCTATCTTTCCGTCCAGACTCATGGCCGTCTTCATAGCCACAAACGGACGTCTTGTGCTTATCCATTTCAGGAACACCTCGTTAAGCTTTACAGCCTCTGCCTCCAGTACGCCGCACTTAACTTCGATACCGGCCTCTTCCAGAATCCGTATGCCATTTCCAGCAACCTTTGGATTTGGATCCTTCATGGCTACCACAACCCTTGCTACACCGGCCTCAACAAGAGCCTTAGCACACGGGCCAGTACGCCCATAATGAGAGCACGGTTCAAGCGTCACATATACAGTAGCCCCCTTTGCAAGATCTCCAGCCATTTTAAGAGCATGAATCTCGGCATGAGGAGTACCAGCCTTACGGTGCCATCCCTCTGCTACAATGCGTCCATTCTTAACCACTACCGCCCCCACCATAGGATTAGGAGAGGTACGGCCTTTAGCATTAGATGCTATCCGCAGGGCCTCCCTCATAAAAAACTCGTCCTGCATTTCATCACCTCGACAAAAAATCTGAGAGACAATGCTTTATGACAAAAAGAAAAAGACCGCTGTCCAAACAACAGTCTTTCAAAATGCACACAGCAAAAATGCACATAAGATGTCTTTTCTCATCCAGACTATACTGTCGGCTCCGGAATTGCACCGGATCGTGCCACAAGGGCTCGCGGGCTTTACCGCCGGTAGGGAATCTCACCCTGCCCCAAAGACTGTCTCTGTATTTAACCTACGACTATAATAGCATAAATAGCAAAAAAGTCAATATATCAGCCTATCTGGTGGCCTTGAGGACCCCCATGGGATCATTTTTAAAGAGAATGACCAGCCATACAAAGAGCCCCAGAGCAATTGCTGATATTCCTAAAAACGCATCATTTATCATAGCCTCTGCTGACGGATTAAAATACTCAGTGCCAAGCTCAGCATATTCAAAAATAGCATCTGTCATCCACATAATGGAGGCTCCCCAGTAGATATAGCAAAGATCTGATACCCTGCAGATCCTGGCTTTTTCGCTTATATACCATACAGCAGTTGCCACAACTGCCGCAATGAAGGTTATAAGGAGGGTCATTCCCTAGCCATCCCCTTCTTAGCAGACACCTTACCTGCTGCATAGGTAACAGCGCCCCAGAAGGCAGTAACCATCACAGCCATGGAAACACCAACAGTTGCCATCTCATGCAGCACCTCAGCAGTTCCGCCCGCAGTCTCTAACGCAGTAATAAATGGGAAAAACGGCTGTATCTCACCATGCCACAGATGCTCGAAGGCAAGTAGAGCGGAACCGCCCCATAAAAGCCTGCTGAGGTTTCTAACCTTACCAGAAATACACTCATGAGAAGGTGTCCCCTTAGCATTCTCCTTCTTCTTTAAAACCTTAGCAATAACAGTGGTAACTACCGCTTCAGCACCAGGAACTATAAAACATGCCATGTAAAAAACCTCCTATACATCTGCATATAATTCTATCAAATAAAGTACCAGACCTGGTAAAAAGGTCTGCACATATTCAATATATAAGCCAAAACACTTATTGTCAAGTAAAACTAGATATCTAACAGCGGCATATTTACATCCTCCTACAGAAGAATGGCCTTATCAATAAGCTCCTCAGCCGAAATAAGGCTAACCTCATCCAGAAGTGCAGTATGATAGCTTCCAGCGCCTTTATTCATCAGCACCGGCTCTGCCTTCTCGCCACTTATCTCCAGCACAAGACACGCTAAAAGACAGGCATCTGATGGAAAAGCCTGCTCAATACTCTTAATGGCTGAAAGCGCTGCACCCGTAAGCACATTAAGCATACATCCAGTCCCTGTTACCCTGGATAGTGCTGGAGTACCATTTGCCACAAAATAGGATGTATTTCCATCTGTAATAAGATCTATTGGCCCGCTGGCAAGTATAGTGACACCATGAGCTTTAGCATAGCCGCCAAATACACCTGAATAGACAGCCTTATTCTCCTTATTTACCAGCTCAGCCTCTGAAGCATCTATACCATTCTGGACAGTTTCCAGGCTGCATACTGCTCTAAGCTCAGAAACATTTCCCTTTATGACCTCTGGCCTTATCTCGTCAATAAAGCTTCTGGCATACCTTAGTCGCATGCTGCTGCAGGCTGTTCCCACAAGATCAATTACCACTGGAATACCCATCTCCTTAGCCTTTCTGCCAGCAATCAGCATCGATTCAAGCCGGGCATCGGTAATATTGCCAAGATTCAGGGCTAAAGCCTTAGAGGTGGCTGTAATTTCAGACACCTCTGAAGGATGCTCAGCCATAATAGGTCTTGCCCCTATGGCCAGCAGTATATTTGCACAATCATTTATTGATATCGGATTAGTAATACAATGAATCAGTGGAGCAGCTTCTGCTATATTACTATGAAGCTGCTCCAGCCTGTTCTTAAGGTCAGATTCCATAATTTCCCTCCAGCCGCTGTAATATAAGTAAAATATTACAGTGTTTTCAGCCAGTTGTCCATCATTTCCCTGCCCATAGGTGTAAGAATTGACTCAGGATGGAACTGCATTCCATTAATGTCATATTCCTTATGGCGTACTGCCATAATCATGCCACTTTCCAGCTCGGCAGTTACCTCAATGCAATCAGGAAGACCATCGCGGCTAATAATCAAGGAATGATAGCGTCCTATCTCGACATTCTGAGGAATTCCCTCAAAGATTCCTTTGCCACAATGCTTTATAGGGGAAGTCTTGCCATGAACAATTTCACCTGCATTGACAATCATTCCGCCAAAAACCTCACCAATGGCCTGGTGGCCAAGGCAGATACCGAGAATAGGAACCTTTCCCTTCATATAATCAATAAGCTCCTCAGATATTCCGCCATCTGCCGGCACACCTGGACCAGGGGAGATTACAATGGCCTCATAGCCTCTTTTCTCAACCTCTTCACAGGTTATCATATCATTTCTGACAACCTCGACTTCCTTACCAAGATCACATATCAGCTGATATACGTTATATGTAAAGGAGTCATAGTTATCTAAAAGCAATAACATCGTTTTCTACCTCCTCTACTACAGTGAACATAGCCTTTGATTTCTGCAGGATTTCATTGTATTCAAACTCTGCGACAGAATCATACACAATACCAGCACCAGATTGGATGTAAGCATTATCTCCATCAATAATCATAGTACGAAGAGTAATACACATATCCATATTGCCATCAAAATCCATATAACCTACCGTACCGGAGTAGGAGCCTCTCTTAACAGGCTCCAGCTCGTGAATAATTTCCATTGCTCTAAGCTTTGGAGCACCACTTACAGTACCAGCTGGGAAGCAGGCCTTAAGTACATCCATCGGAGTATAGCCCTTTTTCAGATCACCTACAACCTCGGATACCATGTGCATTACATGAGAGAACCGCTCAACTGCTCTCAGCTTTGTTACTCTTACAGTACCGGGATCACTTATACGGCCGATATCATTTCTGGCAAGATCAACCAGCATTGAATGCTCTGCACACTCCTTGATATCAGCAGTCATTTCCTTTTCCAGAGCCATATCCTCGGCCTCGCTGGTGCCACGGCGCCTTGTACCTGCAATCGGATAAGTATATACATATTTTCCAGCCACCTTTACCAGCATCTCTGGTGAAGCAGCCACAAATTTCTTTTTACCAAAGTTCAGATAAAACATATATGGAGAAGGGTTTACCTGACGCAGACGGCGATAATAAAGGAAAGCCGGCTTGGTCAGCTTTTCCCTGAACTGCCGGGATGGCACCACCTGGAAAATATCACCAGAAATAATATAATCCTTGCACTTTTGGATAGCTGCCCGGAAATCCTCAGGCATCTTGCCATATTTCTTAAGAAAATCTACCTTTTCCTTTCTAGGCTTGGACTTAAGATTATGCTCAGGAACTGGTCCGCAAAGCTTATTAATCTGTTCTGATACCCTTTCCTCAACATCGCTATATATCTGATCAAGATCATCATCAGTATTGGTCTCAGCCAGCACAATCAGCTGAGAAGCATTTTTCTGCTGATCAAATATCATCAATGTGCGGCAGATCATGAACTGACCCAAAAGCTCATCATCAGCTACTTCCTGGCCACGGATACGATCAAATACAGAAGCTATCTCATAATTGAAATAGCCTACTGCACCGCCATTTGCCAAAGGAAGATTTATATTGCCCATGGCACTCTTGAATTTATTCAGATAGGTATTCATGGAGGTAACAGGATCTCCATTAAATGCCCGCATTTTGTCATTCTCCTGTACCAGCAGCTTGTCCTTATAAATCTGCAGCATAATAAATGGATCTGCACCAATGAAGGAATAACGGCCAAATTTCTGATGAGCATCAACAGATTCTAGCAGAAAGCCCTTATCATCATTTACCAGCTTATAAAAAGCTGAAACAGGAGTATCAAGGTCCGTAGACACATTGGCCGAAACAGCTACCAGTGTAGCATTTTTAGCCAGCTCCTTGAATTCCTCTCTTGATGGTGTGAGTTTCATAAGCATCCCCCTTATTTATCCAGAGCAATTCTGATACTGGAAATCAGCTCACAGGCCTCTCCAAGCTTTCCGTCCATAATAAGCTTTACCACCGCAGAACCAACAATTACAGCATCTGAATTTTTTGCAGCGTCTACTGCAGCCTCTGGAGAACCGACACCGAAGCCTACAGCACATGGAGTGCTGGTCTGCTGCTTTACTCGCTCAATAACTTTGTTTATAGGAGAATAATCAATCTTTCTTACACCAGTTACACCGTTAATTGATACACAATAAATAAAGCCATCCGCGCTGGTGCAGGTCTCGGAAATACGATTGTCAGTAGTACCTGGGGTTACAAACTCAACCAGGCTCAGTCCCTGCTGGCTGCAGGCCTTCTTCATATCACCAGACTCCTCATGAGGTACATCAGGAATTATAAGACCATCCATGCCAGCCTCCTTGGCATCTGCTACAAATTTCTCAAAACCATAATTCAGCATATTATTAATATATCCCATGCCTACCAGCGGGATTTCAGAAACCTTGCGTATCTCCCTTACAATATCCAGAACCTTTGGCAGGGTCATACCCTTTTTGATTGCCTGGTAGGAAGCAGCCTGAATAACTGGACCATCTGCCATAGGATCAGAGAAGGGAATACCTATCTCAATAATATCTGCACCAGCCTTTTCAGCCTCCAGAACAGCCTTTAGTGTGCCAGCAGCATCAGGCAGACCAGCAGTAATATAGATAACCAGGCCCTTCTTGCCTGCAGCCTTTAACTCGTTGAATTTATTATCAATGCGATTCATCATTCAATCTCCTCTCCCAATACCTTTGCTACCTGCTGAACATCCTTATCTCCACGGCCGGAAAGGGTAACTACTACTACCTGGTCAGGAGTTGTCTGTGGCATCAGCTTCTCAAGATATGCCAATGCGTGTGAGCTCTCTACTGCTGGAATAATACCCTCCAGACGGCTGAGGAGCTGGAAGGCATCAAGTGCCTCCTTATCATCAATGCCAACATACTTTACAACACCCTGCTCGTGGAACATTGCATGCTCAGGTCCAACGCCTGGATAATCCAAGCCAGCTGAAATGGAGTATACCTCAATAACCTGTCCATCATCATCCTGAGCAAGGTAGCTATATGCACCGTGCAGAACGCCTGGACGGCTTGCAGGATTGGAAAGTGTCTGGGCATTATCACCAGCTGCTGGACCACGTCCTGCAGCCTCAACACCAAATTTCTTAACCTGAGTATCATTTCTCCAATCATGGAAGGTACCGATGGCATTGGAGCCACCACCTACGCAGGCAATAAGATAATCCAGACGACCTCCGGTTTCCTTTTTAAGCTGCTGACGGATTTCTCTTCCTATACATGCTTGAAAATCACGAACCATAGTAGGATATGGATGAGGTCCTACAGCAGAACCGATAATGTAATGAGTATCATCAATGTGAGCTGCCCAATAACGTATTGCCTCGCTTGTAGCATCCTTAAGAGTAGCGGTACCAGTGGTAACAGGAATAACCTTGGTACCAAGCAGCTTCATCTTGAATACATTAAGCTTCTGACGCTCAATATCAACTGCACCCATAAATACATGGCACTCCATGCCGAACAGAGCTGCTACAGTTGCGGTTGCTACACCATGCTGGCCTGCACCGGTTTCAGCAATTATACGTTTCTTGCCCATACGCTTAGCCAGAAGTACCTGACCTAAAGCATTATTAATCTTATGTGCACCAGTATGCAGCAGGTCCTCGCGCTTCAGATATATCTTTGCGCCGCCATAATGCTTTGTGAGCTGCTCTGCATAGTACAGAAGAGTCGGACGTCCAGCATACTGTGTGTAATACTTGTTGAGCTCAGCAATAAAATCAGGATCCTCCTTATATTTTTCATAGGCTGCCTCAAGCTCAGTCAGCACTGGCATTACGATTTCTGGTACATACTGTCCGCCATATTTTCCAAATCTACCCTTTGACATTTTTAATTCCTCCTAAATATTACAGCTCTGCAAAAGCTCTTGTCTGTTTTTCTACATCAGGGGCTGTTGAAAGCCCCTCTCCAACTAATATGCCATCAAGGCCAGCATCACGAAGCAGCTTTGCTTCCTCTACAGTATGAATTCCGCTTTCGCTTATCAGCTTGCGGCTCCTATCTGCATATGGCAGCAGGTCTATCGTATTCTGTATTGTAGTCTTGAAAAGCTTAAGGTTACGATTATTAATTCCAATAAACTGTCCAGGTGTAGCCAGAGCCTTTTCCATATCCTCCTGATCATGAACCTCAATCAGGGCATCCAGCCCCAGGCTTCTGGTAACATCATAGTATTCCTTCAGCTGAGTATCAGTAAGTATCCTGGCTATAAGAAGTACTGCATCTGCCTTCAGCATACTAGCTTCATAAATCTGATACTCGTCAATGATAAAATCCTTTCTGAGCACTGGCAGATTAACCAGCTTCTTAACCATCGGTATATCCTCATTCCGCCCAAGAAAGTGAGGATCTGTGTGAACTGACAGCATCTTTGCTCCGCTGTTTTCGTACATTCTGGCCAGGTCAGCAACTGAATAGGGATGACCGAAATTACCCTTGGATGGAGACTGCAGCTTACACTCTGCAATCAGGCTCCATTTATTCTTGCTGAATACGTCCTCCATAGCAAATCTGCCGATATTTACTTGCTTTTTAAGCTTAGCCAGTGGAAGATCAAGCCTTGCCCTGTCAACTATATCCTTTTTCTTGGCGACTATCTCCGCCAGCATATCTTTCATATTATCCCCCATTTATTGTTTTACTGCTTTAATAAATTCCTTTATCAGCTTCGGTGACTTATTTCCTTCTATTTCCATGGAACCTGAAGCATCTATGGCATACGGGTGAAAAAGCTCTATGGCCTCTCTTACATTCTGGCTATTGATGCCACCAGCAATTATATATCGCTTCTTCAGCTTACATATTTTCTCGGCAGCTGTACGCCAGGCGAAAGATACTCCGCTCCCTCCAACCGTATTCCTGCTGTAGCTATCTATAAGCACCAGCTCTGCCGGATAAGCCTCAGCTGCCTCCAGCAAGAAATCATCACCATATCTAAAGGCCTTTATTACTGGCCTGTTGCAGCTAAGGGCATATTCTGCCGGCTCATGACCATGAAGCTGTATCATATCCAGCCCGCAAAACTCAGCCAGCCGATTCACCTCATCTATGGGCTGATCCACAAAAACCCCTACCTTTATAAGGTCCGGCACTGAAGAACATATTTCCTTTACCTGCTCTGGACTTATATATCTCCTGAACCTGGCATCCATTATAAAACCGATGTAATCAGCTCCATCAGCTACAGCCTTCGCTGCTTCTATATCTCTGATACCGCATATCTTCAGTTTTATTACTACCATCTCCCAATAAAAAAGACCATCTCACTCCAATACAGCAGGCTATTATCCATGCTATATATTGGGGCGAAATGGTTTCCGCTGTGCCACCCACATTCAGTGTTTATGGTAAATAAAAAAGGTATTTCGTCTCTAAAGGGACGAAATACCTCGTTGTGCCACCCAATAAACACCCTTTCAGTACGGGAAATTACTCCGATACCTAAGCCATATAACGGTGGCAACCGTTCCAGCCTACTAAAACTCATTCGGTGGACTCTCATGGGACCATTCACCTGACGCTTAACACTGATCATCACACCACCCTGTAAGGGTCATCAGCTCGCTGAGATAAGTATGACAGGCTACTATTTCCCAATCAAAGATTTGTCATGTTTTAATTTACTAAAGTATAAAACCTCAAAAGTGTCTTGTCAAGAAGTATTTTAGTATTTTTATTGCTGAAGCGCAGTAATTGCTGCTGCTTTTATCACACCATACATTTCCTGATAACACTTTCCATTGGCAATGCACAGCTTCTTGACACTTTCATACTCAGGATAAACCTTAAGCTTTTCAGGTGTACGGCATATTTTTACTTCAGCCTCACCATACTGAGTATTTACTGTCATTTCCATCCGCTCCAAAAGAGAACGCTGATGAACTGACCTTCTTATTCCGATAGTAGTTGTTTCATTGAAGATGATGTGTTCAAGCCTTGACACATCATCAGCCGAACAAATAACAGAAAGCAGCTGGCCAGGACGATTCTTCTTCATAATGATTGGGGTAAAAAACACGTCTCTTGCGCCCTCATCCAAAAGGAGTTCCATAACATATCCAAGATTCTCACCGGTGCAATCATCTATATTGCTTTCCAGCTTTATAATAATGTCCTCTTCGAGCCCAGCAGAAGCCTCTACTGCCTCATTTCCGTCAATCAGCATGGCTCTTAAGAGGCTAGGCACAGCATAGCTGCGCTTTCCTGCACCATAGCCTGTCCTTAATACCTTAAAGCTATCAGGCAGACGGTCGCTGGTCCTGATTGCGGCTATCGCGGCCCCTGTAGGTGTGGTAAGCTCACCCTCCACATCTAAAATTTTAAGAGAAAGCTTCTGCTGCTGAACCAGATTTGCTACAGCAGGAACCGGGATAGGCATAATGCCATGCTGACAGCGGATAGTGCCCTTACCGTCAGAAATCCCCTCAACTACAATACCATCAACACCAAGGTCATCAAGGCACACTGCTACAGTAACTATATCAGCAATTGAGTCAACTGCACCCACCTCATGGAAATGCACTTCATCAGGATTCGTGCCATGAGCCTTGGCCTCCGCTAGAGACAATAAATCAAAAATATGGATAGCAGTATCCTTCGCCTGCTGAGACATTGCCGCCTTGGAAATAATATCCCTTATCTCTTTCATGCCACGATGTTCGTGATGGTGCTCATGCTCATGATGGTGCTCATGCCCATGATGGTGCTCATGCCCATGCAGATATTCCATATCATGATCATGATTGTGATGCTCGTGATCAAGAATAACATTAAAATCACAGGCATCTATACCAGCCTTCTTAACACGGCTGACAGCAATATCAAATCCCTGCAGCTGCAGACTTTCAATAGCAGTCTTTACCTTTTCATAATCTGCTCCAAGGTCTAATAAAGCACCTGCTGTCATATCACCGCTGATACCGAATTTTGTATCTAAATATAATAATCTGCTCATAACCTTACTCCCATTCTGTTTATCTGTGCTGCAATATAGCCAGCACCATAGCCATTATCAATATTTACTACAGCTATGCCATTTGCACAGGAATTAAGCATAGACAGCAGGGCTGATATGCCATGAAAATTTGCTCCATAGCCTACTGAGGTAGGCACAGCAATAACCGGCTTATCTACAAGACCGCCTACCACGCTTCCGAGAGCACCCTCCATACCGGCTACAGCAATGACGCAATTTGCCCTTTGAATAACCTCCAGTGAGTCCAGGAGACGGTGCAGTCCGCACACTCCAGCATCATAAACTCGTTCAACCTGACAGCCGAAGTACTCCGCAGTCTGAGCAGCTTCTTCAGCTACTGGTATATCAGAGGTTCCAGCACTTATTACAGTAACCAGACCCTTTTTTTCACTAGAATCTGGCTGCAGCTTGATAATTCCAGCCTCTGATATGTATTCGGCCTCCGGGTACTCGTCAGCTATAAGCTCAAACTGATGCTGGCTAGCCCGGGTTGCAAGAACCTGTCCCTCTGTCTCAAAAAGCTTTCTGAATATGGCTGTAAAATACTGGTCCTGCTTTCCCTGGGAAAAAATAACCTCTGGAAAACCAGCTCTTATACCCCTATGAGTATCCAGCCTGGCAAAGCCCATATCCTCGTATGGCTTGCGCCGCAATAGCAGCTCAGCATCATCAACAGTTATTTCATTATTTTTTACTTTCTCGAGAAGCTCTTTTATATCCATAACTTACTTTCTCACATCAAGAACTGCCTGAGCCGCCCCCATGGCACCAATTACGGCGTGCTCAAAGGTAAGTCCGCCCTGCATATATACATTATATGGCTCCCGCAGTGGTCCATCTGCACTTAGCTCAATAGAGGCACCCTGCACAAAGGTACCAGCTGCCATAATAATTTTATCAGCGTAGCCTGGCATATCCCAAGGCTCTGGGGCTGCAAAGGAATCTACTGGCGAATATTTCTGAATACCACCGCAGAAGGCAATAAGATTCTCAGCTGTATCCAGCTGAATAGCCTGAATAATATCTCCCCTTACATCAGTTGGCAACGGAAGTGTCTTAAAGCCCAGCCTTGCAAAAAGGCCAGCTGTAAATACTGCTCCCTTAATAGCCTGAGCCACTACATGCGGAGCCATAAAAAGCCCCTGGAAAATCATACGGTTGTTAGCCAGGGATGCTCCAAGCTCATCTCCCATGCCTGGGGATGTAAGACGATATGAAGCCAACTCAACCAGCTTGTCCCTGCCAGCGATATATCCGCCAGTGAGAGCGATTCCGCCGCCAGGGTTCTTTATAAGAGAACCAGCCATAATATCAGCACCAGCCTGAACAGGCTCCAGGGTATCAACAAATTCACCGTAGCAATTATCTACAAAGCATATGCAATCAGGTTTTACCCGCTTTACTTCTGCACAGATACTGCGAATATCCTCAATGCTTAATGGATTACGCATGGAGTAGCCGCGAGAACGCTGAATCAGTACCATTTTGGTATCAGGAGTCAGCTTGCCAGCAATTCCAGCCATATCCACCTTGCCGTCAATCATTGCCAGCTCATCATACTTTATTCCAAACTCCCTTAAAGAACCCTTGCTTTCATTGGCATAGCCGATAACGGTCTGCATGGTATCATATGGCTCGCCAGTAATAGATACCAGCTTATCACCTGGCCTTAAAATGCCAAAGAGAACAGTTGCCAGGGTGTGAGTACCAGAAACAAACTGTGTGCGTACAAGAGCCCGCTCTGCTCCAAAAACCTTTGCATACAGCTCATCTGCCTTCATACGCCCAATATCGCTATATGCATAGCCTGAGGTAGTATTAAAGTGTGTCTCTGCCAGCTGGCATTCACGCATAGCATCCAATACCTTCAGAGTATTCTCCTCAGCTATACTATCAATTCTGTCCAGCATAGGCTTTATTTCTGCCATGACTTCCTTTTTTATGTTAACAAGCTCATCTGAAAAAACCATAATTTCCTCCATATCAAATAGAATACTTCATAAAGCTGTCTGCCTCTGATGCTGGCAGGCTAAGCTCCAGTATAGTTCCCTTTTCATCGTAATCAGTACTATGTATATCCGCCACTTCGTGCAGCCGTGTTACCACAGCCCCCTCAGCATAAGGTATGCAAAGCTTCAGCTCAAGACGGCTTTCTGAGAAAAACTCATTAATCTTGTCCTTAAGCTCCGTTAATCCCTGCTGGCTCTTGGCAGATATAAATACCCCCTCACGTCCCTGAAGCATTCTAAGCTTATCAAAGCCGGTATCCTCATGGGGCAGGCAATCAGCCTTATTAAAAACAAACAGGGAAGGTTTATCCTGAGCGCCAATTTCCCTTAAAACCTCCATGACCGCCTTAATATGCAGCTCATAGTTTTCATTGCTGGCATCTACCACGTGAATGAGAAGATCAGACTCTATCGTTTCCTCAAGTGTTGCCTGAAAAGCCTTTACCAGAGTATGAGGAAGTTTTTGAATAAACCCTACAGTATCTGTCAGAAGAATCTGCTGCTTATCAGTAATATCCACAAGCCTGGTGGTAGGATCAAGAGTAGCAAAAAGCTTATCCTCAGCCAACACATCAGCATCTGAAAGAGCATTCAGCAGGGTCGATTTGCCAGCATTGGTATAGCCCACAAGTGCTGCCATAGGCAAGCGGTTTTCCTTCCTCTGTGAACGCTGCACCTTTCTCTGTTTCTGCAGCTTATCAAGCTGCTCCTCAAGATCATGGATACGTCCTCTTATCCGCCGCCGATCCATTTCAAGCTTAGTCTCTCCTGGCCCACGGGTTCCTATGCCGCCGCCAAGTCTGGAAAGCACCAGGCCCTGTCCACCGATTCTTGGCAGATTGTACCTAAGCTGAGCCAGCTCAACCTGCAGCTTTCCAGCACTTGAACGTGCTCTCTGGGCAAAAATGTCCAATATAAGTGCTGTACGGTCTATGACCTTTAGGCCAGTAGCCATTTCAAGATTTCTTTGTTGGGAAGGCGATATTTCATCATCAATTATAAGCAGATCTGCCTCAAGATTCTGAGCCTCCATGGCAATCTCATCAATTTTTCCCTTGCCCAGGAAAAATGCATTATCTGGCTTGTCCTTTTTCTGAAGTACCCTGGCAACAGTCAGTGCCCCGGCAGTCTCAGCCAGTCTTTCCAGCTCCTCAAGCGACTCCTCTGGGCTCCAGTCCCAACGGCTATTTACTCCGCTGAAGCCTACTCCAGCCAGAATTGCCTTTTCCTGTTTTTCCTCTGTATCCTTAAGCTGATGCTTGCCAAGCTCCTTATTTATGCTCATTACAAGCTGCACGAGATCAAGCTTATTCAGCTGGCTTAAAGGAAGCTCCTTGGTTCCATGAACGATGTAGGTTCCGTCCTCCGACTGCTCACCGCTTAAAAAGCCCAGGCTACCGTATATCCTTCCATCATCCTTGATGCCAATAGCTGCCATAACATCAAATTTCATACTGCGAAGAGATGAAATATCTGGATTTGACAGTCTGGTATCAGAGCTTGGATGGGTATGCACACAGCGTATTCCCGACAGACGGCTTGCCGATGTACGTTGCCTTATTTCAGGCAGGTCAACAGTAGCATTATCACCTACAGACACCTGCATAATCTTTCCCTGTCTGCTTATATATACTGCTACTTCGCGGCCTAGCTGGCCAGTTATATCCAGCATCTTCTCAGCCAGCTCAGCAGTAACCAGCTGACTGGCAGGAACCTCATAATCATAAAGGGAGTCAAGCTCCTGTATTATTCCTTTTTTAATATTATCAAGCTCTCCGACAACAGCCATAAACTCTCCTTATCAGCTCTTGTTGATTATATTCTGGATATGTTTCAGAGTAATAGAATAGCTACCATCATCATTCTGGCTGAATTCTATATACTCTGTATTTTCAAAATAATCGGTAGGTATAGTAAGCTCTATACCAGTATCAGTACTCAGCTTATGCCGGCTCATCTTCTTAAGGGTTGCCTCCTTATCTACCTTCACAGGTTCTACAGGTCCCTTGGAATTAAGCTCCTTGCTATAAGCCTCCTGCATAGAGATACTATCCCTGAATACCTCCTTGCCAGCCTCATTGGGATCAATAGCTGACATTTTCTCAGCATTTTCCGCAATAAAGGTCTTTACGGCGGCAGCAGCAGCCACCTGGTCCTGCCCAAAATCCTCGGCCACCTTCCTGACCACCTGCTGAACCTTTTTAATAGTCTCAGCTGGTGATGGGGCAGGAGCACATTCAAGAAGCAGCTCTGGAAGAAGCAGCACAGAGCTTCCATCAATAGTGTATTTCCTCGATTTTACCTTAATGTCCAGCTTTTCAAGATCAATATATGCAAATTCATCAATTTTCTGGGTCATGCCAGGCAAAATAGCATAATGGTTTGCCAGCTGCGTACCAAAACCAGTCTCCGTCTGATATATCTGATGTACAAAGCCCTGATGGCTATTGCACTTGAAAATAACCAGTAATGACCTGTCTTCAATACGTACCTGACACATGATAAAATCTGCCGGCTTAAGCTCAGCTGACTGAGATAACATCCTCTGAAGCTTTTTTGCTGTATCGGCTGATAAGCTGATAAAATCAATATTGCCCCGCTTATATTCCATCAGCTGGCTCTGAAAAACACTATCCTCGTAAAAAACACCATTTTTCGCTTCCTGGCTATTCATGGTTTTTTCAATATGCTTTATAAGAAAATCCTTTGCGCCATCCTCAAGCGGCAGCAGGCTGTCAGAATATACTGCTGCAGCAGCATCAATGTCCAGCACATGCAGAACTGCTTTTTCTATTACAATCATTTTATCTTGACCTCTCTCTGATTTCCCTTAGCCTTTCCACCAGATGCTCCCTCAGTCTTTCCTCAAGCTCCAGCAGAGAATCTGAATCAAAGGTATAATTCATTTCCGGAATATTCTTTATGCGGGCCTCACCGTAAAACTCGCTGCGGAACTCATTGTAGTAAATAATAAAATTGCTTTCTAGTGCAAAATCCGAATAATCAAAAATAATATAAGATCCATTCAGCACCCTCACTGGCCTGTCCGGGGTTATAAACAGCTCAAAGCCCTCTAAAACTGGCGGAAGATGGGGTTTGTAATCCCAGGCTGTTATATTCTGTTCCCGCATAATATAGCTCAGTGTCTCTGGATTATATTGACCAAGATCGTGGATACTCTGCTCAAGATAATGCCTCAGATATCCTTCAAAAACTTCCAGCTTATCAGTTATGTACTGCATCAGGCAGAATTCTGTTAGTCCAATCCTGATTTTAAACTTATACTCCCTGGTCTCCTCATGAAAATAAGCCAATGCGCTCCTATGGCATGATTCATTTTCATATGCAAAAAGCTCATAGCTATCACCATTTTCAGCATCAATATGCCTGAGCTTAAAACCATGCAGGTCCTCTGGCAGACCATCCTTGTATTCCCAGCCATCAGTTTCAGTTTTTATCTGTTCAACCAGTTCAGCCTTCATAATATTCCCCACATAGAAAGAAGCTGCAGCATAGTTTGCAGCAGCCCCTATAATCACACATTAATTGAAATATACAACAGCATCCTCAGGCTTTTCAGTCTGCTTGAAGGATTCAACCTTCATTTTGAGACTTTCTACCTCACCGTTTGATTCATATTTCAAATACACAGTACCTACAATCTCACCCCATTTGCGCTGATTCTTGGAAGAGTCAAGCTGCTTAAAAGCAGGGCCAGTTGAAGGTATTCCGAGAAACATCATATCCTCTGCACAGCAGGCCATACCTACACGGCCAACTGCATAAAGGTCCTGTCCATTCTTGCGGGCTGAACATAAATAACCCTCAAAACGGATACGCTTTTTATCATAGTGCTCTGGATTGTCCTGCAAATCAACAAACCAGGCACCATAGTCCTCCTGAATGATCTCAATAGGATCAGCATCAAGAGAGAATGGAAGCTCAGGAGGCTCCTCCACAAAATCCTCAATATCGGACTCAAAAATAACCTGAGCTCCGCGATTAACCACGCGGATATTGCGACGGATATCCTGCTGACGGGTATTCTTATCACACCGATTAAAAATTATCAGCTCACAGAATCTGAACAGATCAACAAATCGGTCCTTCATATTCTTCTGATAAACCTCAAAGGTATCAGCATTGACCATGCCAATAGTCTGGAACACAAACCATCTGTCTGGCAGAGCCATATTCATAAACTCATTGGTATTCCACATACCATTAAGCTCAATAATTACACTGCTAGGCTTATATTTATCATTTAGATTCTTGAAAAACTCAGCACTGAGCTCCTCCTCATCCTCAACAACTACCAGCTTGGAATGCTTTTCCTCCAGGAGTTCATCCTCAAGCTCCTCTTCGCCCTCCTCGCCCATAATAATAAGATTGCATTCGTTCTGCGCAAATTGATTGTTCTCTAAAAAATCCTTCATGACTGTGGTCTTTCCGCTCTCCAGAAGGCCCATGAAGATATAAACTGGAATATCCGGTCTGTTATTTGCCATTTTTACTCTCCCAAAAACAGTTCCTTCAGACTATCCTCGTGCAGCTTGCTGCCAATTACACAGAAACGTCCAGTATAATCAGCTGCTCCGCATTCCACGCTGCTCTCACCAGGTACATAATTGAAATGCAGCCATTCGCCATCATTTACAGACCTTACAATACCCTTAGCACGCAGAATAACACCGTATTCATCAGCATTTACCAGATCCTGCATAATCTCCTTGAGCTCATCTGCAGAGAACTTTCTTGTAGTCTCCATACCCCAGCTGGTAAATACATCATCAGCATGATGATGGTGGTGATGATCATGATCATGGTCATGATGACAGCTGCACTCTGGGTCAGTGCACTCACCATCGTGATGATGGTGTTCGTGGTCATGATGATGATGCTCATGCTCGTGGTCATGATGATGGTGCTCATGCTCCTCAGCCTCTACAGAAAGAAGCTCGCTATGACTCAGCGCATCAAGAATCTGTTCACCGCTGATTTCATCCCAAGGAGTTGTAACGATTGGAGCCTTTTCATTGAAGGAACGAATAATTTCAATAGTCTCAGCCAGCTTCTTTTCATTAGCATCCTGGCTACGGCTCAGAACGATGCAGTCAGCATGAGCAATCTGGTCTGTAAAGAACTCGCCATAGTTCCTAGCATACATCTTGCACTTCTTAGCATGAACAACTGCTATGCTTCCTTCTATAACTACATTCTCGTTGCATACCTTCGCAACAGCCTTCTTAACATCAGACAGCTTGCCTACACCAGATGGCTCGATAATGATGCGCTCAGGATGGTAGGTTTCCATTACCTGCTTCAGTGATTCTTCAAAATCACCAACCAGAGAGCAGCAGATACAGCCAGAGTTAATCTCCTTTATTTCAACGCCAGCATTCTTCATAAATCCGCCATCGATGGCAATTTCACCAAACTCATTCTCAATAAGACAAATCTTGTCCTTAAAACCGTCAGAAATCAGCTTCTGGATAAGGGTAGTCTTGCCTGCGCCCAGAAAACCAGAAAAAATATTAATTTTAGTCATTTATACTCTCTCCTTCAATCCATAAAAGTAATATTGCAATTTTCCAGCGACTTGATGCGTGCCAGTGATTCCAGTCTATAACCAGCATCTTTAAGCTTCTGAGCTCCTTGCTGGAATGATTTTTCAATCACTATACCTATACCAGCAATCTCACAGCCTGCCTGCTTAACAATGTCTATAAGTCCCAGCGCAGCATTTCCGTCAGCCAGGAAATCATCTATTATGAGAACACGTTCGCCCTTGTTCAGGAATTTCTTGAGAATATACACCTGCTTGCTTTCCTTCTTGGTAAAAGAAAAAACATCACAGGTATAAGCCTCCTCCTTCATCAGGACTGATTTATTCTTTCTAGCAAAAACCAGCTTAACCTCCAGTTCATGGGCTGCAGGCAGTGCCATAGCAATTCCGGATGATTCAATAGTTACTACCTTATCAATCTTTTCATCAGCAAAACGCTGGGCAAACTCATGACCAATTGCATAAGTAAGCTTAGGATCAATCTGATGATTAACAAAAGAATCTACCTTCAGGATATTGCCTGGAAGGCAGAAGCCCTCTTTCAGAATGGTATCTTTTAAAAGCTGCATTATGGTATCTCCTCAAATAAGTATGTTACATTATTATATACCTTAGCGATAATATAAACAAGTTTAAGAACAGCCTAGTTTTTTATTCAAAAATAATAATAAAATTGGTGTTATCATCTTGTAACGAATCTGCATAAGTGCTATACCTGTCTCTTATACACATCTGACGCTGCCGACGATATG
>CAMCDL010000003.1 GCA_945873565.1 uncultured Selenomonadaceae bacterium
ACCTCCTGAGGATATAATCAACTTCTTCCACATTCACCATAGCCTATTATAAACAGTGCTATATATTATGTCAAGTATTTTTACTTGTCAGTATAAAAATTCAGAAAAAAAGACGGATACCGCTATGGTGTCCGCCTTTTTGCAGGCTCCCTCACCAGGAGCCTTTCTTTTTGATTCTAATTAGCAGATGCCCTGTGCCATCATTGCATCAGCAACCTTCAGGAAGCCTGCAATATTGCAGCCTACCAGGAGATCGCCCTCATGGCCATACTCCTTGGCAGCATTCTTGGAAGCATTGTAAATATCGCTCATAATATTCTTCAGCTTGTTATCAACTTCCTCGAAGGTCCAGCTATAACGCATGGAATTCTGAGCCATCTCCAGAGCAGAGGTAGCTACGCCGCCTGCATTAGCAGCCTTAGCTGGAGCAAACAGAACCTTGCTCTCCTGAATGTAAGCAATTGCATCCAGGGTACATGGCATATTAGCACCCTCACCTACAGCCTTTACACCGTTTGCAACCAGTGCCTTTGCAGACTCCAGATCAAGCTCCTGCTGGGTTGCGCATGGCAGAGCAACATCACACTTGATAGTCCAGATGCCCTTGCAGCCCTCAGTATAGGTAGCGGATGCCTTGCGCTCAGCATACTCCTTGATACGGCCGCGCTCAACTTCCTTAATCTGCTTAACAAGAGCAACATCAATGCCCTCTGGATCATATATATAGCCATTGGAATCGGAGCAGGCAACAACCTTAGCGCCAAACTCCTGAGCCTTCTCCATTGCATAGATTGCAACATTACCAGAACCAGAAACAACAACAGTCTGGTCTTTATAGTCCATACCAGCATCAGCCAGCATCAGCTTAGTGAAATACAGCAGGCCATAGCCAGTAGCCTCAGTGCGAGCCAAAGAACCGCCATAGGTCAGGCCCTTACCAGTCAGAACGCCAGCCTCATATGCATTGCGGATGCGCTTGAACTGTCCGTAGAGATAACCAATCTCGCGGCCGCCTACACCGATATCACCTGCAGGAACGTCAGTATCCTGACCGATATGACGCTGCAGCTCAGTCATAAAGCTCTGGCAGAAACGCATAATCTCTGCATCGCTCTTGCCCTTTGGATCAAAATTGGAACCACCCTTACCGCCACCGATTGGCAGAGTGGTCAGAGAGTTCTTGAATACCTGCTCAAAGCCAAGGAACTTGATGATGGACAGGTTTACGGAAGGATGGAGACGAAGACCACCCTTGTAAGGTCCAATTGCACTATTGAACTGTACACGATAACCCTTATTTACATGAACTCCGCCCTTGTCATCAGTCCAAGGAACGCGGAACATAACTACACGCTCAGGCTCAACCAGGCGCTCCAGGAGTGCCATCTGCTGATACTTAGGATTTGCATCAATAACAGGTGCGATGGAGGTCAGTACTTCCTTTACAGTATTGTGGAACTCAGTCTCGCCTGGGTTCTCACGCTGAACCTTCTCAATGATTTCGTCAACATACTTACTCACAATATACTCCCCCTAAAATAACTGAAATTTAAACTCACTAGCATATGTCCATATACTCTATGCTAATTTATCTACATCAGACGAACATTATTATATAACATGCAAACATAGTATGCAATGTATATTGAAAATGTATACATGTATGCATTAATATTATTTATTTCTCTATGCCTGCACAATAACTAAAAAGGATAGCTCTGCATAACACAGAGCTATCCTGCAGACAGCTTAGTCTTTTATATCAGCTTCAGTTATTTTTCTTTTTCATATATTCTCGGCATGCTGAAGGAAATAATCCTCCGCCTTCTTGTTCCATATACCGCCAGCTTCGTCCACCAGCCGCTTCAGCTCCTTGGCTAATGGGTCATCCAGCTTACCAAGCTCATCTACAGCAGTAAGCGGAAATTTCTTATGTGAATAGCAGATTTTCTTGCCGCCAGGAATAGATGGCAGCTTAAGGATTGTATCCGGCACCGCATCAAGGCCAAGTATATGAGTTGCAATCTTGCCTACACTGACTACACCATCCTCAATCAACTTTATTGCATCAAGCATATCCTGGGTATTGCTGCCGCTGGTACCAACGTAATGAGCAGCATTGTAATGAATATTATAGAAATTAATTGGAGCGGTGAAGCCTGCATCAATAGGTCCTGCAAAGAAATTAAAGCAGCCATCCCATCCCAGAAGCTTCTCGCTCTGGTTTACAACCTTCTCATCTGCTACCATTACAAACACGTCATCAAAGCCCTTCACTCCAGCAAGCTCCTTTACTGGACCACTGAAATCCTCCATATCAGCTGTATTTACATAAAGCAGCTTTACGCCGTTTCTAGCAGCCTCTTCTGCTGGATACAGTGCTTCAAGACGGTCAAGCTTACTCTGAGTACGGCCTGTTACCACAAGCACGCTAGGACGCTTATCACCGTGAATTGCCAGATCAATAGCAAGAGACCCCATAGGACCTGTGCCGCCGACTATTGCCATGTTGCCTCCAGTCCTGATTCCCATGGTATAATCGTAGTCGTTTCTGTCACGCAGATGGAAATTAGCCTTAAAGCCTGCTACCACACAGGAAAGTGGTTCAGCCATTGCAGCCTCAAAGAAGGATTCTCCCTTATATGGCAGGAGGCAGCCTTTTTCAATGGCTTCATTCATAATTACACTATAGGTAGATTCACCACCGACATACGGGAAGGAATATCCAAGAGAGTAAGTATCGGCACGGCCGAGATTTGGCTGTGCAACGAATCTGTCACCAGGCTTAAACTTATCCTGCCACTTAGCGCCTACCCTTTCCACAACACCGCAGAACTCATGGCCCATTACTATAGGAGTCTTGTCCAGGTTATCCGGCAGTTTCTTATGAGCTGATCCCTTCTGGGATACCTTATACGTCGACAGACAGAGGCTGTCTGTCACTATCCTTGCAAGAATCTCATCCTCCTGAATCTCTGGCAGCTCGAAGGTATCTACACGCAAATCCTTCACACCATGTATTCTTACTGCTGTAGTCTGCATCCATCTTCCTCCTATAATACTTAAAATATTTATACAATGCTCCAGATAACAGTAACTGAATCTGAAGCCTCTACATTTTCTGGCTCAACATTAAATCGTGCTGAAGCCGTAATGGTTTCCTCTACAGTATCACTTATCGATACATCAGTTGATGAAACAAATTCGATTTCGTCCCAGGTGTATTCCATAGTCTGGATTGCCCCCAGCCTTATGCCTGCTGCCTGAGTAAGAACCTCAGCTTTCTTTCTGGCATCAGCCACAGCTTTACCGATAATCAGATTCTTTACGGCCTCTGTATCTGCAATAGTATAACGTATCTTATACTCTGGCTTTGCTGGGCAGGATGACAATACTGTTATCACCTTTCCCAGAAAATCAGCATTATTCGGGAAGTCGAGCTTCATGCCATGAACATACTTATATCCCTGGAATATCTGATGGACTTCGCCATTTTCATCAATCTGGTCCTCATAATAGGGGCTTATATCAAAATATGTAGTCTTGATATTGTCCTTTAAAAATCCGATACCGCTCAGCTTCACCTTCAGCAGCTCTGTCATGGCGGTAGCCAGCTTTCCAGCAGCCTCGTATGTGGCATCTGAACCAGACAGCACCATATCTATGCGAGTGGTATCAGGCTTCACTGACACACAGCCCTTCCCCTTTACCTTGATAATACGTTCCATGTTATCATCCCACCCTCTCATACAATGGGTTCTCCGTAATATAAGATTATTGTATTATTCTACATGCAGTTTTAAACTCCTGCATTTAAAGCACATAAGGATGATATAAACAGCAGCAGAACAAATACTTTTTCCTTTAATAAACTTTTAAGAAAAAACTAATGAAAGACTCATTATCGAAGGTTGACTCATGTGGTATAATACTGTTGTGGAAATTTTGATTAATCTGGAGGTAAATACTCATGAAAAAATTAGTTTGTATTTCTCTTCTTTTGCTTATTACAGCAATTAGTACTATATGCTCAGCAGCTCAGGTACCTCTTCTTGATACCGATGCAGCCGGTTTTGTTGCTGAATGCAATAAGGCGGCAACCACTGATGATGGAGATCCGCTGCTGAATGAGCCAAAGGCTGTACCAACCAAGACAGAGACCAACGAGACTCCTTATGTCACTGCGATTTCAACTGGCAACACCGTATGCTCTGTAATCATGTACGAAAATACTGACAAGAAGGTAAGCTCCATCAGTATTATTACAGATCCTTCCCTCGATTCACAGTCTATTGCGGTAGGTATGGCACAGTTCTTCAGCGAGGTAATAGGCCTCAGCGAGAGTGAGTATGATGATATCTTCGGTTCTACCAATGAACGCAATATGTACACCACCTGGTGCAGAAAGCTTAACCGTCGCGTCGTTGTGGCTAACAGAGTATTGGATGCTCAGGGAATTTACGTAATTATTATAAACGCCAGCGACATCAAAGACATCTAAATATTATCAGACGATTTTAAAAGGACTATCGCATGTGCGATAGTCCTTTTTTTTGGCAACCACCGTCGCCCCTACATATCTATGGGATTAATCATGATTAATTTCTGCATCAGCTCTTGTAAAGAGCTTCATATTTTGATTTATTCTTCAGAACCTGCTTGACATATTCCCTGGTCTCTGGAAACGGAATAGCTTCCACATCAGAGAAGTCATATCCCCACCCCTTTTCCATCATCCAATCGGCCACATTTCCACGTCCAGCATTATATGCAGCCAGCGCCAGTACTTCATTGCCATTGAACTCATCCAGAAGGTTAGCCAGATACCACGTGCCATAACGTACATTGACATCAGGCTCATAAAGACTGCTGGATACAAAGGAGCCACTATCTATCTGCTCAGATATCCATCGTCCTGTTTCAGGCATCAGCTGCATAAGGCCGATAGCGCCGCGATTTGAACGGACATCAGCATTAAATTTGCTTTCTGCCCTTATCACACCTGCCACCAATGAGCTATCCACACCATATTCCCTGCTGCAGGCTGCAACAGATTCCTTATAATTGTACGGATACAGATATAATTTCTGCACCGTTTCATTCTGTGAGAGAAAATAAACCCCAAAAGCTACCAGCATAATCATCAGTCCAGCCGTAAATGCATACTGCAGGCGCAGTGCCTGCCTCCTCCTAAGCTGATGACGCAGAGAAAGAGGTATCTTCTCTTCTTCTGAAAAGTATTCATTAAAGCCCCTGTATCCTTCGAGGGCAATTCCTGAAGACTGCATTTTAATCAAACTTCCCATTCAATAAAGTGTTGTACTGTCATTATAATAAAAACAGTAACAAAAGTACCTATACCATTTTTCCTATTTTATATGGACTGCATTCCTATGTGTTGATACTATCAACTATTTAAAGCCGACCTAGCCCATATTTCAGTTACCTTACGCCTAAGTTCCTCCAGTGTTCCATTGTTATCTATAACAACATCCGCCATCTTAATCTTCTCCTCCATGGACATCTGAGAAGCAATACGGCGCCTTGCCTCCGCCTCTGAAAAATCATTGCGCTCCATAAGCCTTTTCAGCTGAAGCCCTGGTGCCACATAGACAAGCCAGACCTCATCAGTCAGAGCATCCCATCCAGATTCCAGAAGAAGCGGCACATCCAGCACCACTGCCGGAATAGGCTGCTGGGCTATATTCGACATTCTCCTACCAATTTCCTCTTTTATTAGAGGGTGTGCCATAGAATTCATCCAATTAAGTTCTTCTTTATCAGCAAATACCCTATCAGCAACCGCCTGACGATTTAATGTTCCATCCTCATTTATTACCTCATCACCATAGCGATGCCTGTAGGCCTGCCATATTGCTTTTCCCGGCTCAGCCAGCTCCCATGCCACCTTATCTGCATCAATAACAGATGCACCCAGGCTTATAAGATGGCTTGATACTGTGCTCTTTCCGCTGGCTATTCCTCCAGTAAGTCCTATTACTTTCATCAAAGCACCTGACAGGACGGACAAAAATGAGTCCCCCGTCCTCCTACGCGAATTTTTTCCATTATAGTGCCGCACACACGGCAAGGCTTGCCATCTCTGGCATAAGCAAACAGATTATCCTGATGGCTGCCCTTTTCACCATTTCCATTTCGGTAGTCACGGAATGTTGTCCCGCCATCCCTGATACCTTCGCTGATTACCCGGTTTATATTCGTATACAGCAATGTCAGCTCATCATTCCCAATAGAACCGGCTGTACGCATAGGATGAATACCTGACAGAAACAAGGCTTCATCTACATATATATTTCCTAATCCTCCAACCTTGCTCTGATCAAGGAGAAAGCTTTTTATTCTTGTTTTTTTGCCAGCCATTACGGATTTAAGATAATCAACAGTAAACTCACTGCTAAGAGGCTCTGGCCCCATTTCAGCCAGTCCTTTGATGTTATCTATCTCATCCTCCTTCATAGCATATATGGTGCCAAGAGTACGAGTGTCAGCATAAACAAGCTGGTCACCGCCATCCAGCCGCATGATAATCCTTGCATGCTTTGCTTCCTCAGCTCCCTTAGGCCGATAGCATAGCTGTCCAGTCATGCGGAGATGAAAAATCAGAGCAGTACCATTGTCCAGCCTGATAAGCAGATATTTTCCGACACGGTCAAGCTTTTCTATGGTGCGTCCTGTTATACGGGCTACAAACTGCCCGGGCTCAGGCCATTTTATCTGACGGCTCAGCAGTATATCAGCTGACATAATCAGCCGCCCCTCAAGATTTGGAGCAAGATTACGGCGTATTGTTTCAAGCTCTGGTAATTCAGGCATAATAATCCTCCATTATTTTGCCTCTGCCCAATTTTTACCGACATTTATATCTATGGACAGCGGCACAGACAGCTTAACGATATTTTCCATTGAATCCTTAAGGAGCTTCTTCACCTCTGGAATCTCTTCATTTACAGCCTCCAGCACAAGCTCATCATGAACCTGAAGCAGTACACGGCTCTTAAGCCCCTTTTCCTTCAGGGCATGGTCAGTCTTTATCATGGCCAGCTTAATTATATCGGCTGCAGTACCCTGAATCGGAGTATTCATAGCCATTCGCTCAGCCAGCATGCGCTGATTGAAATTGCTGCTTCTGATGGCAGGCAGATCACGCCGCCGGTTGAACATAGTAGTAACGTAACCCTTATCATGCACATCAGATACTGTTTTATCGATAAAGGCCTTTATCCCCGGGCATTTAGCAAAATAACTCTTAATGTAACCAGCAGCTTCAACGCGGGAAATCTTCAGGTCCTGAGAAAGGCCATAGTCACTCATACCATATACAATACCGAAATTAACAGCTTTTGCACTGCGGCGCATTGCTGGTGTTACTTCCTGAATAGGAACATCAAACACCTCAGCGGCTGTGCGAGCATGTATATCCTCTCCAGCATTAAAGGCCTTGATAAAGCCCTCATCTCCAGACATGGCTGCCAGTACCCTAAGCTCTATCTGAGAGTAATCAGCACTAAGCAGGCAGTCAAAGCCTTTACCTGGCTCAAACAGCTCCCGGATCTGCCGTCCCTCTTCCGTTCGTACTGGAATATTCTGCAGATTAGGCTCTGAGCTGCTTAAACGCCCAGTTGCTGTAACTGTCTGATTAAAGCTTGTATGAATACGTCCTTCATTATCCGCCAGACTGCCAAGACCATCAAGATAAGTGGACTTAAGCTTGTTCCATAATCTATAAGATAATATTTTTTCTATAATCGGATGATGCAGGCTCAGCTTTTCCAGCACCTCTGCATTGGTGGAATAGCCGGTTTTTGTTTTCTTGGAGGCCGGCAGCCCAAGACGCTCGAACAGCACCTCTCCCAGCTGCTTTGGTGAGTTTATATTAAAATCAATTCCTGCCAATGAGTAAATTTCCTTTTCCAGCTCCTGAAGTCTGGCTGCCGTCTTTTCAGCCTGCTGGGCCAGCTTATTGCGATTCAGATAGATGCCGGTATGCTCCATATCTGACAATACCTTCACCAGAGGCAATTCCATTTCCCAGTACAGCTTTTCCTGCTCACGGTCCCTTATAGCATTTTCCAGCTGCTCCGCCATCCGACATATTGCGTCTGCCTGCCATACCAGCCTATGCTGCATCCTAAGCCTTTCAGTCTGCTCATCTGCCGGCTTTTTCTTATCTGGCTTTTCCTCGGTAAATGGCTGCATTTCTGGACAGTATTCTGCAACCAGATTTTCAACCCCATAATTGGTCTGAGCAGGATTTACAAGGTAAGCAAGAAGCTCCATATCAAGTACCCTGCCCTTAAGCTGAAGCTGTGCATGATAAAAGCTTTTAAGGCCATGCAGGTATTTATCTATAGCTTCATCAGCCAGGATAGCCTCAAGTTCTGACCAGCCGGCACCATTCCTTCTCATAAGGAAGAAGCTTCCGCCAGCAGCTGCCACTGCTGTAGTGCTGCCATCAAAAGCTATATATACCCGTCCATTTTCTTTAGACAGTTTCTTCAGTTCTTCTAATGTCCCGTCTGCTGGCCTGGAAGCCTCCTCAGCAAAGAGATTCATGCTCCCATCCTCAGACTCTTCAGACCACTCACTTAATACCTTATATTCAGGAAGCTCATACTCCGCAGCAGCTGCAGAAGCTGAGTCACTGCCAGAGCAGAAGGGCTCTATAGCCCTCAGCATGCTTTTTATTCCATATTTTGAATAAAAATCCTGAAGTCTCTTACCATCTATGTTGATGCTGAAGCTTTCTTCTTCATATTCTACTGGAGCCTCTAGACATATAGTTGCCAGCTCCTTTGATAACAGTGCCTGCTGATGATATTCCTTAAGATTGTCCTTCAGCTTCTTGCCTGATATCTCTTCAACATGTAGAAGTACCTCTTCTACTGAGCCATAAGCAGCAATAAGTTTTATCGCTGTCTTTGGCCCCACATTAGGAACGCCAGGAATATTATCTGAGGAATCTCCCATAAGACCTTTAAGGTCTATAAGCTGAATTGGTGACAAGCCCTCATATTCATCCTCAAAGGCCTCCACATCATATTTCTTAATTTCGGAAATACCCTTTTTGGTAAAAAGCACATTCAAATCTGGACGCACCAGCTGCAAAGCATCCTTATCGCCAGTTACAACGTATGCCTCACAGCCATTTTCCACCGCCTTAGCGGATAATGTGCCTATTATGTCATCAGCCTCATAGCCAGCCAGCTCCCTGAAGGCAATCCCCCAAGCCTCTGCCATTTCATGCAGCAAAGGTATCTGGCTTAAAAGCTCTGGTGGTGTAGGCTTCCTGGTACCCTTATAGCCTTCGAATTTCTCGTTACGGAAGGTTTTCTTCCCCTTGTCAAAAGCAATTACCAGATAGTCAGGCTTCCACTCACCCAGCAGCTTTATCAGCATATTGGAAAATCCATATATTGCGTTGGTATATTGCCCGGAAGCAGATTCTAAAAGCGGCAAGGCATAAAAAGCCCTATACATAAGGCTGCTGCCATCAAGTATAAAAAACCGCTTTTTCATAAGAATCCCTCCAGAAAAGAATTATTCACTTACAGCTCTGCTGAACTGGTATGTCTTATTAGCAAAACCACCCTCAATATTGAAGAGTGTCTCTGCATCATCTGCATTTATGTACATGATATTCTTGAAAATAAAGCCTGGAACTCTTGCAAACTTACTGAATACCACTCCCTCACTGGCCTTATAGCCAAGCGAGATATCCATTGCCTCAGCCATAGCTATTACAGGCAGATAAACCATATCATCATACTCAACAGCAATACCGCCGCTGATACGCTGTCCATTTATAAGAATAGGATAAGCTTTTGCAATGAAGGTCGGCTGTCCATCTGACAGCCTGATTTTTTCGGCAATGCTTTCATCATTTTCAAAGGTATTTACGCCGAAGCCCTTCAGCCAGTCATTTACCATTTCTACGGTAATAGGCTGCATGTTGTAGCTATCAGGGTAAATATAGTACACAATGGTATCGTCAGCAGCTTTCTCAACAACGACACGATTATATGTAATTTCAACTGGTGTTCCTATTGGAATCATTTCATAAAGCTCCTCAACGTCACGCTCACGCATGCGAATACAGCCATTAGATACATAATTGCCAATAGAGCTTTCGTTATTAGTCCCGTGAATACCATAATTTCCATGGAATCTCATCCAGCGATACCCCAGAGGATTTTCAGAACCAGACTCTATAACCTTCTTATTATCATCAGGATCAACCCAAATTGGATTGGTTACCTTCTCATCCACCTTATAGTAGCCAACAGGAGTTGGTGTTGAAAGCCTTCCCAGAGCAACCGGATACAGATTAGTACGTGTTTCACCCACTATTACGCTGAGAGAACAGCTTGCGGTGTTGATGCAGATTTTCTTATCCTTAACCACTGGAAGGCTTTCACTATATACAGGAATCTGTCCATCAGCCACAACACCATTCTTGACTGCCATTTCATTTTCCAGGCTATCATCATAGCTTGATGCATAGGTATCCTGCACTGCCTCAGCTGCTTCTTCCTCTGGCTCAGCAGCAAAAGTGAAAGAAGGCATCGAAAGTACACCGACAGCTATCAGACCCATGAGCAGGCTCTTTATTTTCATTATTCATTCTCTCCTTGACAGTATATTTATCATATAGGAAACCAACTTATATTTTACCATCAGACAAGGGTGATTACAATATAAAAAAAGGTCTGCTGAAAAACTTCAGCAGACCTTGCATAAAGCATTATTTTATATCTACCGCCACGCTTCTGCGGGATGAGGAAAATCTGTATATCAGCATAGGCAGTACAAGAAATGGAACACCAATATACAAGGTCTCCCTCAAATCTGGCGTAAAGGCCAGAACCACCAGACAGAATACCTGAACCCATATGCCGAAATGAGTCACATATGGAAATAAAGGAGTCTTATATTTAAGGGTGTCTACCTTCCCCTCTGCCTCAAGCCGACGACGAAATACCAGCTGACTCCAGCAAATAGAAATCCAGGCTATTGCTCCAGTAAAACCGGACAAGGCCAAAAGATATGTAAAGGCTGTTTCAGTGGCATCGAAGCTGTATATGAGGATAATAATCCAGCAGGATATGATAGATACAATTACGGAATTAGATGGCATACCCTTTTTATTGATATATGCCAGCTTTTTAGGCGCCATACCCATGCATGCCAGAGAATGGAGTGCACGGCTGGTTCCATAAAGACCGGAATTAGAGCAGGAAAGAGCTGCTGTCAGAACAACAAAGGCAAACAGTGCACTGAAACGCTCAAGACCATAATTGGAAAGAGCAATGGCAAAAACACTGTCATCTATTCCTGCCTTATCCCATGGAAGTATTGACACCAGAAGGGAAATCGGAATAATGTAAAGGGCTATAATACGCCATGTTACATTGCGTACTGCTATAGGAATACTTTTTTCCGGATTCTTGCATTCACCAGCTGCTAGGCCAATAATTTCTGTACCCTGAAAGTTTACCAGAATTATTACCATGGTCAATATGATAGACCAATAACCGTTAGGAGCAAAACCGCCGCTTCCCAGGAATACGGTAGTACCGATATAGCCCTGGTCACCAATAACACCAATTACAATTAGAAAAGCTACTATGGTAAAGGCAATGAGGGCAATAATTTTTATAATTGCCAGCCAGAACTCGCTTTCACCAAATTTATCGACATGAAACAGATTTACAATCGTAACTAATAATCCAAAAAGCACCGCCCAGACCAGTATACTGATTTCGGGGACAAAATTATTCATTATGATACCTGCGGCAATCATCTCTGAAGGAACATAGGACACCCATGTCATCCATTATGTCGAGCCAACACCACAGGCCCAGGTAGGACCAATATACTCTCGTGCGTAGGTTACAAATGAACCAGAAACCGGCTTTGCTACTGCCAGCTCTGCCAGGCAGAGCATAACACTCAAAACAATTGCACCGCCAAGCAGGTAAGCAAGTATAGCCGCTGGACCTGCCTGCTCAAGGACATATCCAGTTCCTAGAAAGTATCCGCTTCCTATTATACCGCCGAGGGAAATAAGCTGCAAATGACGATTCTTCAGCCCTCTGTTCATTGTTGCTTCATGTGGTTCTTCTTTCACTAGCTCATAACACAACCTTTCATCGAGCTTAAAGCTCATTATCAAATTTTCTAATCAATAATAGCATGTTTGATTTCATAATGCCACATATATTTTTAATGTACACCAATGTTTTTAGATTACCCATTATACTTTTTTCTTTTCCCCCCTAGTGCTATAATTTTCTGTAGATTAAATGTCGGAGGTATGCTATGGCTCCTGAAGAAAAAAACGCCAGCTTTTACTATGAGCTGTTTAAATCAACTTTCGTTATAAGTGCTTTTACCGTCGGAGGAGGAATGGTCCTGATTCCCCTGATGAAAGCAAAATTTGTAGATGAATATGGCTGGATTAACGAAAAGGAAGCCCTTGATCTGGCTGCTATTGCCCAGTCTATGCCTGGAGTAATGGCCTGCAACGCATCTATTATGCTGGGCTATCGGATGGCTGGTCTTCCAGGGGCACTCACCACCCTGCTGGCTACCATTCTTCCGCCGTTAATCTTCCTGACAGTAATTTCTTACTTCTATGAGGCTTTTGCGGCAAATCCATATATACGAATGGTTCTTAAGGGGATGCAGTGCGGTGCCACCGCTATCATTATTAATGTTGTGCTTCAGCTTCTCACCAAAGAAATTAAGCGCCGGCTGATACTGCCGCTATTAATACTGTCCGGCACCTTTATTGCCAGCAGTGTGTTCCAGGCTGACCTTATGTACTGCATCGCTGTTGATGCTCTTATCGGTCTTATGTTTATGCGAAGCAGCAGATATTCCTGAGGAGGACAACATGATATATCTTCAGCTTTATTTAGAATTCTGCAAAATTGGCCTTGTGTGCGTAGGCGGTGGCTATGCCAGTATGCCGCTCATTCAGAACGTGGTGGTTGATACATATCACTGGATGACTATCTCAGAATTCATTGACATATTTACCATATCTCAGATGACTCCTGGTCCAGTCGGAATTAATGCAGCAACCTTCTGCGGGTCTAAGGTTGCTGGGGTACCAGGCTCCATACTAGCCACCATGGGCTTTGTATCACCAGCCCTTATCATATGCATAATAGTCATGTTCCTTTTAAAAAAATATGGTGAAATTACCAGCATAAAGGCCATTCTCAGCGGTCTAAGGCCAGCGGTTACAGCTCTTATGAGTGTGGCTGCAATAAGCTTTATCACCCTGGCCCTATGGGACAGCGACCACATCCCCCAGGATACGCTAGACATTGACCTAAAAGCCGCCATTATACTGGTCATTGCATATATTTTGGTCAGAAAAAAAATGTCAGTAATAAGGCTTCTTATTCTTTCGGGAATAATGGGTCTGATCTCAGGAATCCTTTTTCAATAAAAAAAGCATCGGATGCTGATTGCACTCCGATGCCATTTTTTATGCCTTATTCATTTTTTCTTCAAAGCTATCTACCGGTAAAGGCTTGCTGAAATAGTATCCCTGTATCAGATCACAGCCAAATTCCTTAAGTATATCTACCTGATATTTTTCTTCAATCCCCTCAGCTACAACCTCACGACCATGAAGTTTCAATACCTGAATAGTAAATTTTACCAATGCAGTAGCCACCTCATCGACTTCATCGGTCCAGCTTGTAAAAAGACTTCTGTCAAGCTTTACGCAATCTAATGGCATTTCATTCAGAAGTCCCAGGGATGAATAGCCACTGCCAAAATCATCCATAGCAACACTGAAGCCTCGTTTCTTCAAAGTCTTCAGTATAGCCAACATATCCTCAGCTTTTTCACCGAAGCTTCCTTCAAGGATTTCTAGCTGAATCAGCTTCCTTGGTATATCATAATACTCCATCAGAAGCTCCAGCTCATTAATCAGCAGATCTCCCAACATGAGTGTCTGCCGTGAAAGGTTAATAGAAATAGTTGGTACCTGATAGCCATTTTTACGCCAGATGCTTATCTGATGACAGACCTTTTCTATGATATGCATATCAAGCATCTTGCTGTTGCCATCCCGCTCAAAGAGAGATAAGAAAACACCAGGGTTAAGAAAGCCCTTTTTTGGATGAATCCAGCGCACTAGAGCCTCTGCTCCTGCTAAGATTGGCTCAGGCCCCTGTATACTATACTTAGGCTGATAATACATAACGAATTCATTATTATCAAGAGCTGAGGAAAAACTATCTTCAAGAGCCTTTACCTCCATCATATCCTCAATCAGCGCAGAGTCAAAGCAGCAGACAATGTTTGTAGTCTTTCCCTTAGCTTTTTTTCTGGCAAAATCAGCATTGTCACCACATTCCATAGGTGATGGAATTTTTCCGTCCTCTGTGGTAGCATCAGGCACCTGATATACACCAGCTGAGGCCGTAAGAATATAATGCTCCTCCGCCTTTATTCTTGCCGTAACATCGTCAATCAGCTTTCTCAGCCGATTGCCATCTGACTGCAATCCTTGGGACTTAAGAATCAGATAGAATATATCGCCTCCTACCCTGAAGCATTCCTCTCCATCCGCTAAAGGCTCAGACAAATATATGCCAAAGCGCTTTATCATTTCATCACCATAAGAAAAGCCCATTATCTCATTGCAGGCCTTCATATTATCTATATCGATTGAGGCTATGCTTATGGCCTGACCATTGCGGCCATTATCCTTATAATAGCTATATAACGTTCTCACATAAGCTGCTTTATTGCCTAAACCTGTCAGATCGTCCACAAAAGCCAGACGCTCTAGCCTTTCCTCCTGCTTTCTCTTGGAATAGGTCTGATAGCTATAAAGAAGCAGCAATACTATCAGCAGCGTACCCAAAACCGCAGTTATTACATCCAGCTGCTTGCCGATTCTCTCCTCTACTTTGGAAACCGGCATGGTGCCTACAATATATAAATCATCAATTTCGTTTATTGGCATACAAGCTAAAAAATACTGACTGCCATCCGATAAGGCAATACGCTCTACACCACTTCCATTCTGCTTAACCTTGGTAAACAATCTCTGCTGAGCAGAGGGTGAAAACGTATTCTGCCAGCCATTTAGCGCAAATCTCAGCTGCTTTGCCAACTCCTGATCATTAACCGATACCAGCACATCACCATCGGAGTTTATTACCATACTATCGCTTACGCCATCGAAGGAAGGTATGCTAAACAAATCACGAAGATCGTCCTCATTATAGATACCATATACTACACCTGTAACCAGGTTATCCCTCATTATAGGCCAGGATACCACCATAGCCCGCCTATCTCCCGGGGTGGTAGAAATAGCATATACAGCCCGCCGCTTTCCATATAGAGAATCGCAGATTCCTGGAAAATTCCCCATATTAATATCAGGCCCAAGCAACGCATTTCCAGATATATCTACCACACCTATTCTGGAAAATCTATAATTTCTCATTTCTCCCTGAAGCACATCCTCATCATACTGAAAATTATGTATTCCTTTAGATGCAATATCAGATGAAATAGCATTCAGGTTTGCAGCTATGCTATTAAATTTTTCTTTTAATAAAAACCTATCCTGCTCTACCACATTTATCATTCCAGACTGCATCTCTGAAATCATCATATCAGAAATACGTCCTCTGAGAACTGTAGTAAGAACCATGGCAACTGCTAGAGCAATCAATACATAAAGCATAATAAGCTGTATGGTCGACACCCTGTTATCTTTAATACCTCTCACTAGGAATCTCTCCCTCAGTACCCTCCGTCAGCCAATTAAGCTGTGAAAACAGAAACATACCCTAAGCCACCTGGGCTACTGTATCATCATAATGATGATATGCAAGTATACATCCTGGCAAAATAAGTATTACCGCCTAACTGTCAATAAGTATGCTTCTAGCCTTTTCCTCATCCCTATGAAGCTGTGTTATCAATGCTTCAACACCAGGAAACTTTTTTTCATCCCTGAGCTTAGCCTTGAATCTTACCTCTATAGAATTGCCATAAATATCTTCATTGAAGTCCAATATATATACCTCAACCCGACGGCTGCAGCCCTCAAAGGTAGGATTATTTCCGACATTAGCTATACCCATATATCTCCTGCCCTTAACAAGAACGTATACTGCATAGGCTCCATTTGGCAGCATTGCCCGTCCCTCAACTATAGGCAGATTAGCTGTAGGAAACCCCAATTTCCTGCCCCGATGATCACCATGGGAAACTATGCCACCAAAGCTATATAGGCGCCCAAGATATTCATTGGCCTCCTCAAGCCTGCCATCAGCTATCATTTCACGTATCCTGGTGGAGCTTACCAGATGACCGTCAAAGCTCACACCATCAGCTATTTCTGTCTGAAAGCCATATTCGTTTCCAATTCTTTTCAAAAGACGCGGATTTCCCTTGCCACGACAACCAAAAGAAAAGTTTGGCCCGGTTACGACAAACATCGGATGAAGATTGTCTCTTAAAAGCTGCAGGAACATCTCAGGAGACTGTTTTGATAACTTTTCAGTAAATGGAATATTTATCAGCACCTCAGCTCCAAGCTCCTCTATGGCCTGCACCTTTGATATGTTGTCTCCTATCAGCAGGGGAGCTCTTTCTGGAGCCAGTACGCTTAAAGGATGATTGCTGAAGGAAAACACCACACTGGTGCCACCAACTGAGCCAGCAAGCTCTATCGCCTTGTTTATTATGCTCTGATGACCTATATGAATACCATCAAATGTGCCCAAAGCCACTGCCGTTACACTATTACCCAAAAAACGCTTTGCTTCGCTAAGCTTATTAAAAACCCGCATTTAATATCCACCTGAAAATCAATCATTTTTCTTGTTATTATATACGTAGTAGCACTTGCGGCCTTTCTGATTCTTAGTCTTTTTCGCCTCATACATGGCTCTGTCACCGCAGGTAAGAAGCTCATCAAGAGTTTTAATACCAAAAATAGAGCTTGCTATGCCAATACTAATGGACAGACCGGCAAACCTCTCGTCACCTGAAAATCGCTGCTGAAGATGATACTCTATAGCATCACATTTATCCTGCATATCCTTTGTACGATAATTTCCTATATATGCTACCAGGAATTCATCACCACCAACTCTAGCTACCATGGTCTCGTCAAGGACGTCCCTGAGCACGTTGCTCACTGTAATGAGGGCCTCATCACCAGCAGCATGACCAAAGTTATCATTTACGGCCTTAAAACCGTCAAGATCACAGAACATGACAGTAAGCTTGCCCTCTCGCCAATTTTTCCTTATAAATGAATAAAGATGGCGTCTGTTAGCCAGACCAGTAAGGTAGTCATGCCGCACCATGGTAAGCATTTTGTCACGATATTTTTCTGTTCTGGTGGTATCATGCGCTACACCAACTATGCCAGATAAATTACCGAAGCTGTCATATATAGGAGCTCTATATACCTTGAACCTCCTCATCATTCCACTTGTCCCACGGAGAGACACACGGGACATAGCAGAAGATCCCATGTTCACAATTTCTCTCTCAGGCTCAAGTATATTCTTCTCAAAATTATCTACCCTTGACCCCTCGCCCCAAATTTCGTGACTGTCTCTGCCCCTGATATCAATAACATCCTTCTGAGCCATGCGGCAGAAGGAATCATTTACCCTTATATACTTGCCCTTATTATCCTTGAACCATACAAGGTCTGGCAGCATATTCATCATGGTATCCAGGCAAGCCTTCCTGAGTTTATTCTTTTGTGTTACCGTCACCATGCGTATGAAGCGGCGCATATAAAATTTCATCATAGATTCAGTCATGCTTGAATCAGTAAGAATATCTACTGATTCAAGCAGATCCTCAGGAATCTTCTCATAAACGCTGGAACATAATAGATAAGAAGTTAAATCAGGTTTGCACATTATTACTTCATAAACAGAATTCAAATCATCAGAAACCTGTGCTATACCATGTAGACCCTTTATAGACATTTCACTGAAATTCTTTATTACACGAAAGCTTACTGATCCGCTGAATTCCTCAGACTGCTCCTGAAACTGCTCAGCCAAATTATCATCAAAACCTATCAATCCGATTTTAATTTCTGTATCATACATACTGCTCACCCATTCACTTAGAGTATTTGTTACCGCTTATAAAAATTCTCCAAATTATAGAAAAATCCTCTATGAATTTACAATATAAATAATTTTTATTCATATAAAGGTGTGCCGAAGCTGCTTCTTTTCGAAGCAATTGCTGCCCTTCGTGCCTCATTCCCGCGAGCTACATCATACATCACTGCTTCAATAGGAGTAATTGAATCGGTAGATGTTGATACTGTCTGCATTCCAATCAGCATACCAGATGTATCATAAATCATTTCCTCCACCATTATGTCGTAGGTATACTGCTTATCCTTAGGCTTAGTGCCTGTTATGGTTTCCATCAGTATATAGCTGCAGCCTGCATCCCTGGCAGCCTCAAGTGTGTCCGCAAAATCCAAAACCTCATCATTAGAGACTATGGTTCCTCCAAGCTGATGAAGCAGCATATCTTTCATTACGCAGCTCATATATCTGGCATCACACTGAATATCCTGATGCAGCTTCGCTGTAACAGGTGCCACAAATATTTTTGGTGCCTTACTGGAACTGAATGCACTAGAGGCACGCATATCACTCCAGACACTCACCGATGCATTTCCTGTCTCCAGCTGTTTTTTATCTGTATCACTCTCTGAGGCCAGCCTATCATAATAATTTCTCAGAGCACAATCCAGATAAACCGACATTTCATGATGGAATCTCTGAACAGTGGTATTGCGCTTCCACTGTTCCACCTTGCCAAACTGCACATATCCGGAAAATGGCAAGGCCTGCAGGGCCTCTTTAACAGGATCATAGGCTACTGTCATGCGGTTCAGATCAAGCCTGCCATCAAACAGCTCTGCAAACTGCTTATTACCCACAGCCGGCGCCCCAAAGGATATAATCTTCAACTTATTATCAGCAGTATCCAGCTCAGGCATAGATAAAAGCCTTGCTCCAAGCAGGGTCGCTGCAGCTCCGCCAAGACTATGGCCAGTTATATATACTGTCTCATTGCCATAAATACCTCCCAGAAGGTATTCCATCCCCATATAGCCATCCTCATTAGGAGTAAAGAAGGCTGTCTGGGTATAGTCATGAAAGCCGCGATGAACCATCGGATATAGTTCAGACTCATTGACAGCTGACGCCCCGTCTGCCACCTTCTGGAACTCCTCTGGTGAAGCACCGCCAAAACGCACCTTGGAGGTACGCATATCCACCTCTATATCCTTAGCCTTTTCTGTACCAGGGATAGCAATTATAGTCTGCATCCTTCCACTGTCATCTGGTCTTGTTATTACAAAAAAATTGCTGTCTGCACGCCGGTTTTCATTATGGAATTCCTTAAATTCCCACCCCTGATTCATCAATTCTTCCCGTACAGCCTGATTAAGCTTATTATCATATGATGCAGCAGAGGCCAAGGCGCAGATATATTCCATCCTGGCCTTCTGCAGCTCCTCTGATGCTGCCATTACTGTATTTATACAAAAAAGAGACAGCCATGCCATAATGGCACAGCTACAGATAAGGCTTTTATAAACGCATTTTGAAATCCTCATAGCCAAAACTCCTGATAATTTCCATACTGCCGTCAGCCTTAATTGCAACAATTGAAGGCAATGGCATTCCATTGAATGTATTGGTCTTTACCATAGTATATATTGCCATGTCCCCAAACAGTATCCTATCACCCTCCCGCAGCTGATAATCAAAGGAATATACGCCAATATTATCTCCTGAAAGACAGGTAGGACCACCCAAGCGATAGGTATATTTTTTTTCATCCGGCTGGCCACCACCCTCAACAGGCGGACGGTATGGCACCTCCAGCACATCCGGCATATGGCAGGCCGCCGAAGTATCAAGAATTACATTCTGATAAATACCATCAGCCACAGGGCCTACATCCAGTACACTTGATGCCAGATAGCCTGCATCCAGGGCCACAGCTTCGCCTGGCTCTAAATAAACTTCAAGTCCGTAAGTCTCTCTGACATGCCTTATGCACTTCTCCAGCAAAGGAATATTATATTCAGTCTTGGTAATATGATGACCACCACCAAAATTAAGCCACTTCAAATACTTAAAGTATTTTCCAAAGCCCTTTTCCACCGCCTCCAGTGTCTCTGCCAGGGGCTCAGAACCCTGCTCACACAGGGTATGGAAGTGAAGTCCATCTATTCCATACATAAATTCCTGATAACCTGCAGCTGTCAGCTCCCGCTCAAAATCTGCCAGCTTTACGCCAAGCCTTGACTCTGGCGAGCATGGGTCATACATTGCAAAATCCTCGCTTTGAGTGGAATACTCTGGGTTTATACGAAGTCCATAGGATTTTCCCTTTTCCTTAAGAAGCGGGGCAAATTTTTTCAGCTGCTTTATAGAATTAAAAACAACATGGTCACAGATTTCTGCTATCTCAGGAAAATCAGACTCCTGATAGGCAGGTGAAAATATATGATTTTCACCTGGCAGCTCCTGGTAGGCCAGCCTGGCCTCATAAAGGCCACTAGCTGTAGCTCCTGACAGATATCTGCTGATAAGCGGATAGAAATGATACATGGAAAAGCATTTCTGAGCCAGCAGCACATGACAGCCGGTGCGCTCCTGCAATCCAGCCAGGATTTCCAGATTATGCACCAGTCTGTTTTCTTCAACAACGTATGCTGGTGTTGGGACCTTGCCAAGCCAATCCGGCTTATATTCCCTCGCCATTACTCAACCAGCTCCGGTGCAAAGCTCTCCTGCCATGGCAGACCCCACTTGTTGAGGGCCTCCATAAACGGATCAGGATCAAATTCCTCAATATTGAATACGCCCGGCTTTCTCCAGGTGCCATTCATTACCAGCATTGCACCAATCATAGCAGGAACACCAGTAGTATAGGAGATGGCCTGAGAACCAACTTCCTTGTAGCATTCCTGATGATCGCAGACATTGTACAGGTAATAGGACTTCTCCTTGCCATCCTTCTTGCCAATGAAGATATTGCCAATATTAGTCTTGCCTACAGTACGTGGTCCAAGGCTGGCAGGATCTGGCAATACTGCCTTCAGGAACTGTAAAGGAATAATCTCCTTGCCCTCATACATTATTGGCTCAATGGAGGTCATACCTACATTCTCCAAGCACTTCAGGTGACGCAGATAGCTTTCGCCAAAGGTCATGAAGAAACGTATACGCTTAATTCCAGGGATATTTATACCAAGGGACTCCAGCTCCTCATGATGCAGAAGATACATGTCCTTAGGACCGATTTCAGGGAAATTATAAACCCTCTTTATCTCCATCGGCTCAGTCTCAATCCACTTGCCGTCCTCCCAGTAGCTTCCCTTTGCAGACACCTCACGGATATTGATTTCCGGATTGAAATTAGTGGCAAACGGATAGCCGTGGTCTCCTGCATTACAATCAAGTATATCAATATAATTAATCTCATCAAAATGATGCTTCAGGGCATAGGCACTGAATACACCAGTAACACCTGGGTCAAAGCCAGATCCCAGAAGAGCAGTAATTCCAGCCTTCTCGAATTTTTCTCTGTAGGCCCACTGCCACTTATACTCAAACTTAGCAGTATCCTCAGGCTCATAATTAGCAGTATCTACATAGCTTACCTTGCACTCAAGGCAGGCATCCATAATTGTCAGATCCTGATATGGCAGAGCAAGATTCAGCACGACATCTGGTTTATACTCCTTCATGAGCTTTACCAGCTGCTCAACGCTATTAGCATCTACCTGGGCAGTAGTGATAGCACACACATTGCCATACTGCTTCTCAAGCTTTTCCTTTAATGCATCGCACTTGCTGACAGTACGGCTGGCAATACATATCTCCTGAAATTGTTCATGATTCTGAACACACTTATGAATTGCCACACTGGCTACACCGCCGCAACCGATAATCAAAGCTTTACCCATTATAATTCCTCCTCAATTATGTTAACAAACAGCATAAATTCCAATCATATCAGCTCGGATTTCTTAATATAAGGCTCCTCAAGCTTCAGAAGCATCTCACGCATAAGCTTCAGTGCTGCTGCCGTAGAGGCGCCGCTCTGATCAAGGTGCGGTGACAACTCAACAATATCACAGCCCACAATATTAAGCCCACAGCCAGCCATAGCAGCCTTTCTGAGCTCTTCAAAGCTTACACCACCATATTCAGGCGTACCTGTTCCTGGAAATACAGAAGGATCCATTACATCCAGATCAATAGTAAAATACACTGGCTTACCCTGCAGCTGAGCTATAGCTTCAGGCAAATGGCTTAAGTCAAAACGAAAGAGATGAGTATGGGATTTAGCCCACTCAAATTCCTCCTTCATACCGCTCCTGATACCAAACTGCCATATCCGGTCATCTCCTACCAGATCCCAGCAGCGCCGTATTACTGATGCATGAGACAGGGTAGCACCGAGATACTCTTCTCTAAGGTCTGTATGAGCGTCAAAATGAATGATATGAAGGTCAGGATATTTCTTTACTGCTGCTCTCATTGCACCAAGGGTAACCAGATGCTCACCGCCAATCATAAACGGCAGCTTGCCCTCCTTAAGGATTTCTGCAGCTCTTTCCTCAATAGCCCCTAAAGCCAGTTCAGTATCTCCAAAGCAGAGTTCCAGATCACCGCTATCAAATACAGAGGCATCTTCCATATCAAGATCAAGGTAAGGACTATAGGTCTCCAGACCATATGACTCAGCCCGCATTACTTTGCTGGCAAAACGAGTACCTGGACGATATGATGTAGTGCTGTCAAATGGTGCTCCGTATATAACAATACGAGCTGCCTCCAGCTCAGATTCACAGCCTAAAAAAGTCTCAACATTCGCTTTCAACATCTTTAAGAAGCTCCTCAACATAGGTTGGCAGGGCAAATGCTCCTGCATGAAGATTAGTATTATAATATCTGGTCTTAATTCCCAGCTTTTTCCACCTGTCCCAATCAGCATCTCTTACAGGATGATACTTTTTTGAGGCAAAGCCAAACAGCCAATGCCCGGATGGATAGGTTGGAATATGAGCCTGGTATACGCGGCTATATGGGAATGATTGCACTATCCGTTTATGTGCACGCTGCATTGCATAAGCATCATCCTTATAATAAGGGCTTTCATGCTGATTTACCATTATCCCGTCAGCATGAAGGGCCTTAAAGCAATTTCCATAGAATTCCTTTGTAAATAATCCCTCACCTGGTCCAAAGGGGTCAGTAGAATCCACAATAATGATGTCGTATTCATCTTCAACACGCCTGATAAATTTCAATCCGTCCTGGTAATGGCACCTTACTCTGCTATCAGAAAAACCTGAGGCAACACCAGGAAGGTATTTTTTTGAAACCTCCACTACCGCTTCGTCTATCTCCACCAAATCAATAGCTTCAATACCTGGATATCTGAGCAGCTCTCTTACTGCGCCTCCATCACCGCCACCTATCACTAACACCTTCTTAGGATCTGGATGTACGCACATAGGCACGTGTACTATCATCTCATGATATATAAATTCATCCTTTTCAGTCAGCATAAGAAATCCATCAAGAGTAAGAATCCTGCCAAACTCGGCGGATTCAAACACGTCTATGCGCTGAAAATCACTCATTCCGCTATAAAGCTGCTTATCTACTTTTACGGAAAACTTTACATTCGGAGTATGCTGCTCCATATACCAAAGATCCATATATGTTCTCCATCAAATCATTTCATTACGTTGAGATACTTTATATCCATGCTTTCAGGCCCCGTAAGTGAACAGCCCTTCTTTTTGGCATACTGGATATACTGTAATATTTCTTCTGTTATTATCTCGCCAGGGGCCAGAATCGGAATGCCTGGCGGATAACACATTACAAATTCACTACAGATACGTCCTGCAGTCTCCCCTATCGGCAAAGATTCCATATCAGCATAGAATGCCTCCTGTGGAGGACAAGCCACTATTGGGCTGATGTATTCTGCCTTAAGCATCTTTCTGCCAGTCTGACGATAGTTTCTTCTAATCTCTGACAGAGCTGAAACCAGCCTTTCAATATCCTTCAGCCTATCACCAACGGATACATATGCTAGGATGTTTGCTATGTCTCCAAACTCTGTCTGTATATCGTATTCATCACGCAGAAGGTCATAAACCTCAATGCCAGCAAGTCCTATAGAACGGGTAAATACTGCCAGCTTGGTTATATCAAAATCATATACTGAATCACCATTAATAAGCTCTCTGGAATAAGCATAATAGTCTCCAATGGTATTTATTTCATCCCGTGCATACTGAACCATATCAATGATGTTATCCACCAGCTTTGCCCCATTAAGAGCCATATTACGTCTTGAAATATCCAGGCTGACCATTAAAAGATAGGAAGCGCTGGTGGTCTGAGTAAGATTTATTATCTTATGAACATACCCCTCTGAAACTCTGTCACCAATCAACAGTATTGAACTCTGGGTCAAAGAGCCACCAGATTTATGCATGCTGATGGCTGCCATATCTGCTCCTGCATGCATTGCTGCTGCTGGAAGCTTATCGCTGAAATAGAGATGCGAGCCGTGAGCCTCATCTGCCAGAAGCATCATCCCATGCTCATGAGCCAGCTCTGCAATGGATTTTATATCCGAGCAGATACCATAATACGTTGGATTATTGACAAACACCGCCTTCGCATCAGGGTTTTCATCAATAGCTTTTCTTACATCTGCCAGGCTCATGCCAAGAGAAATTCCCAGAGCCGGATCAATCTGCGGATTGACATACACTGGTACAGCTCCGCAAAGAATCATTGCATTAATGGCACTTCTGTGAACATTTCTTGGAATAATAATCTTTTCCCCGCGCTTGCAGGCAGTAAGTATCATGGCCTGCACAGCTGATGTGGTGCCGCCTACCATAAAAAAGGCGTGAGCAGCCTTAAAGGCTTCAGCAGCCAGCTCCTGAGCTTCCTTTATAACTGAAACAGGATGGCAAAGGTTATCAAGCATCTTCATGGAATTCACATCCACTGACAGACACTTATCCCCAAGAAACTCTGTCAGCTCTGCATTTCCCCGCCCACGTTTATGCCCAGGCACATCAAAGGGTACCAGCCGCGCTATTTTCATTTTTTCAAGTGCTTCCAGTATCGGCACCCTGTCCTGAGTGAAGAATTCCATTTCTGCCTCCATTATTATCTGTTATTCAATCAGAAAACATTGCTGCCACTAAAAATCTCAATCATTTCCTTGCGGAGATTGTTACTGATTTCAAGCCTGGTTTTAGGCGGTATTTCATAGATATCGGTATTAAAAAGATAATTCTTCAGGTCAGGCTCCTTGATGAGCATCTTAGTATGGAACAGATTAGCCTGATAAACATTGATATCTACCGCATCATAGTTTTCAAGAGTTTCCTGCTTGATAAAGTTCTGAATGGAAGTAATATTATGGTCCATGAATAGCTTCTTTCCCGCAACATCACGGGTAAATCCGCGCACACGATAATCCATGGTAATAATATCCGAATCAAACTTACCAATCAAGTAGTCCAATGTCTTAAGAGGAGTAATCTCTCCACAGGTTGCCACATCAATATCTACCCTGAAGGTAGCTATACTTGTCTCTGGATGGTACTCAGGATAGGTATGAACAGTAACATGGCTTTTATCGAGGTGTGCCACAATAGTGTCGCCATCCTTCGCTGGCAAAGGCGTTTTTCCGCCAGAGGCAATAGCCTCCTCCTCAGCAATCAGAAAGGTAACACTGGCACCCTGCGGATCATAATCCTGCTTGGAAACACTGAGAACCTTGGCACCTATCATCTCAGTTACCCTAAACATAATCTTTGTTAAACGTTCAGAGTTATACTGGGAATCTATATATTTTATGTAATCATGCTGCTCGCGAGCACTCTTAGCATAGCATATATCATATATATTAAAGCTAAGGGATTTTGTCAGATTATTAAAGCCATATAATTTCAGTTTTCCTTCCAATTAAGGTCTCACGCTCCTTATAAAGACAATACAAACCAAATTTTATATTAAGGTCAATTATACCATATCATAACACAACATAAAACCTTATTTTATAGTGTTCTTCGGCATTATAAAAAAAGGCAGCCCCAAACCATGAGACTGCCTCAGATTAACCTTTATTATCTTATTACACCTGCGGATGACCTACAGACATATCCTTCCTATGGGCCTCTTCATATGCTCCCTGACCTGCTTCACCCTGCTGCTTCCACCAATCACTAAACTGAGAGAGGCACAGCGTACTTACCAGGAACATTGATGAGCCTGTTGATCTATCCTCAGCAATACATACCGCCCTGGAAGTACAATAATAATCATTATGCACATAGTCCATGGTTACAGGCGCCCCCGTAATTCTGGACTTCTGCAATATAGCCCTGAAACCAATGCTCTGCGGATTGACAGGATCGTTAAGATATTCCTCTCCGCCTTCCTTGTCTGATACATCCATCAAGGTAAGGAAAGTACTTAAAGCATTATTAGCTGCTACTATGCTGTGTTTTCCGTTCCTGACCTCTATCATCAGCATTGGAATACCTGAGGTAAAGCTTTTTCCCTTTAGTGTAGGATTATCCCTCAGAAGATTTACCTTGCACACATCATCATAGTATTCCATTGTCTCCCAAGTTTCTTGCGGAAGCTTCTCCTTGAAATGAGCTGCTGCCTCAAAAGGTACCGGCTTGCTGAAGAAATAGCCCTGAGCCTTATCACAGCCTATCATTTTCAGGAAAATAAACTGGTCCTTTGTTTCAACTCCCTCAGCCAAGGTCTGTAGCCCCAGCTGCTTAGCCATATCTACAATGGAGGTAACTATAAGCTTAGACTTAGGGTTAGTATCCAGAGTCTGCAGGAATTTCATATCAATCTTCAGTACATCAAACTGATAGTCCTTGAGAATGTTCAGGGAAGAATAGCCGCTGCCAAAGTCATCCATCCATATCTGGTATCCAGCCTGACGGAAGCGTTCTATATGCTTGGCAAAGGTAGCATTCTCATCACTAAATGCAGATTCTGTAACCTCCATATGCAGAAGCTTTATCGGCACATTATATTTTTGCCGAATGGCATCCACCTCTGCAAAAATGTCACAGAGCTCAAAGTCCAGACGAGAAAGATTTATAGATACCGGTACACTTCCCCCATCCATAATCTCCATCTGATGTATATCGTGACATACCCTATCTAAAATACATAAATCCAGCTTATGGATTAGTCTTGCATCCTCTAAAACCGGTATAAACTCACCTGGTGACAAAAAGCCCAATCCATCAGGTCTATCATCAATCCAGCGTGATAATGCCTCTACACCACATAGCGTATTGCTTACAGTACGCACCACTGGCTGATAAAATGGCTTTATATGTCCATACTTTATCGCTGAATCCAGACTCTCGGTTATGATGCGGCTTCTCATAAGCCTTTCAGTCATAGCTTTATCATAAAACTTAAATCCTACATCATAGCGACGCTTTATTGAATCACAGGCTATTTTAGCTCTATCACAGGCTTTGCTGATAGATGAATCATCCTCAGAAAACACATAGATTCCTGCCTTAAGCTCTATGTGAAAATCCTCAAAGAATTCAGCAACTGCCTTCTGGATAACATTTATCTTATCCTCAATGCCATTTATCAGAGTCATGACAGCGAAATGGTCATCTGCAATTCTGGCAGCAATATCACCAGCAAACCTCTTTGAAATGGTATTAGCTGTAAAAACCAGCAGCTCATCACCTTTTTTATGACCAAAGCGGTCATTAACAATCTTTATATTTTCTATATCAAAATAGATGACACAAACTGATTTTCCTTCTTCCAGCCATTTCAGCAGATTATCCTTGGCAATGCTTCGGAAATAGCTCATGTTCGGTAAATCTGTCAACGCGTCCGTAAATGCTGAACAAACACAATCAGACACAGGAACTCCCCCCCCGAAATACCATCAAAACGGCCCATGCTTAAAAACAAAACTCAAATTATCACTTCAGGATAACAAGCTCATACTCTCTGGAGCCAATGCCAATTTTTTCTGCGTGCTCCAAGGTTTCCTTCCAATGAACATTAGGATTGCTGTCCATGAAATGATCGTGATGATGATGCCATCCCTCAGTAGCCAGGTGATCACCAAGCTGAGAGTTGCGGACAGGCTCCGCCTTCTGGCAAAGGTCCACACAAGCCTGGTCCAGCGCAACTGGATCAAAGGACGCTGCCATGCCGATATTTGGCAGGATAGCGGCATCATTTTCACCATGACAGTCACAATTTGGAGAAATATCCATCATCATATTAATGTGGAAGGATGGCCTGTCCTGAATTACCGCCTGAGTATATTCAGCCATCTTCTTATCAAGAAGGTCGCCAGCATCCCACTGGTCATTGCTTATCAGATCAAAGGAGCATGCACCTATGCAGCGGCCGCAGCCCTTGCAGATATCCTTATTAACTACCGCCTTGTTATCCACAAAGCTTATGGCATTTGAACCGCATTCCTTGGCACAGCGGCGGCAGCCACGGCAGTCCTCAGTCTTGATATTAACCTTGCCAGAGGAGTGCTGCTCCATTTTGCCAGCTCTTGAACCGCAGCCCATGCCAATATTCTTAATGGCACCTCCGAAGCCTGTCATCTCATGGCCCTTGAAATGAGCCAGGCTGATGAAGACATCAGCATCCATTATTGCACGGCCAATCTTAGCAGTTTTGCAATACTCACCATTCTTTACTGGAACCTCTATATCGTCAGTCCCCTTAAGGCCATCACCAATAATAATCTGGCATCCAGTAGAAATATAGTTAAAACCGTTTATATTTGCACACTCAATGTGCTCCAAGGCATGCTTACGGCTTCCTGGATACAGTGTATTGCAGTCTGTAAGGAATGGCAAACCGCCCTGTGCCTTGCAGAGATCAGCTATTGCCTTAGCATAATTTGGTCTAAGAAATGACAGGTTTCCCAGCTCACCAAAATGCATTTTTATTGCTACAAACTTGCCATCCATATCAATATTTTTTATGCCCGCAGCAATACACAGTCTCTTAAGCTTATCTATCCAGCTTGTACCTACTGGAACACGAAAATCTGTGAAATAAACCTTAGATTTTGACATCTTGTTCTTCCTCCTCTAAAGCTGAATACGTTATTATTATAATATCACATATAACGGGACTTTAGTCAAGGAAAAGACAATGGATAACAATAATCCATTGTCTTTTATAGATTATTTATCCTCTAAAAGCTCCATAAGTTCATCATAATCCTTTTTGAGCTTATTGTATTCACCAGCCAGCTGAAGCGCAGTCAGAATTCCCAGACGCCCTACATCCTTAGTCCTGGTGGCTGAAGAGGCCTCCTGAATCTTACTGGCTACAAGCTCCGCTGCAGCCTTCAGCTCCTCCTCTGTCCCCTCTTCAGCCTTAAGGGGATATTGCTGACCAAGTATGTCAACTACATATCTAGCACCCATGCTTATGCCCTCAGCTCAGCGTCAAATTCCTTACGGAGATTTTCAACAATACGATTGAAAGCTTCATCAATTTCAGCATCGGTCAAAGTCTTTTCATTTGACTGGAACTGCATAGTGAAGGCCATACTCTTCTTGCCAGCATCAATCTGCTTGCCAGTATATACGTCAAACAGGGTAACACTCTTGAAGTACTCGCCGCCCTGCTTGGAAATAATCTTCTCTATTTCAGCAGCACTTACTGTATCAGCTACCAGCATAGCCAGATCACGATTAATTGCAGGATACTTTGGCAGAGCATCAAACTTAAATTTTGAGCTCTGATACTTCATCAGGGTGTCCACATCCATTTCAAAAATATAGCACTTCTTGCTAAAGCCCATATTTTCAGCAATCTTAGGATGCAGCTCGCCTACTGCAGCAATAACTTCCTTACCCTTCTTGAAAAATGCAGTCTTGCCTGGGTGCATTGCATAATGCTCACCAGCCTCAACTCTGTAATTTTCGATACTCATAATACTGAAAAGCTCTTCAATAATGCCCTTTGCATCATAGAAATCTACCACATCATTGCCTGTATTCCAGCTTACTGCATTGCGGCGGCCAGACATAATACCTGCAACCTTGTATACCTCCCTAGGCAGCTCTGTAAGTGGCAGTGCTTTTGGATAGAACACAGGAGCCACATCAAACAGCTTAAGATCCTCATTCTTTCTTGAGAAGTTCCGCGCTGCATTTTCCAGTACAGAAGCAATAAGGGTAGTACGCACCAGCGGGTATTCATCAGTCAGAGGATTCATTATAGGAATTGCCTTCCTGAGACTGCTGTCAGCAGGAAGCTCCAGCTTATCAAACATAGCCTCGCTGGTAAAGCTGAAGGAAAGCTCCTCATCCATACCCATATAGCTTAAGGTCAGGCGCAGCATGTCAATAAAATGCTGGCGGGCACTCTGAACACCCTGGACCATCTCGCCGCGAGGTGTACCAGCTGAAATATTATCAAATCCATAAATACGGGCAATTTCTTCAGACAGGTCTTCCATATAAGTGCAGTCATTACGCCAGGATGGAACAGTTACACGATAGCCATCGCCCTGAGCCTCTACATTGAAGCATAGCTTCTCCAGAATCTCCACCATTTTCTCAGCTGGAATTTCAGTACCAAGACGTCTATTAATCTGCTCTGGAGTAAAGTCAATATATACCTGCTGCTTTTCAGCTGGGTAAACATCTACAATTCCCTGAGCAACGGTGCAGGCCCCCATATCCTGCAGCAGTTGAGCTGCTCTATCAAGAGCACGGATAGTACCAGTTACATCGACACCACGCTCAAACCGGCCAGAAGCTTCAGAATGAAGACCGCAGCCACGGGAGGTACGGCGAATACTTGGTCCATTAAAGCATGCAGCTTCAAGAATTACTGAGGTAGTATTTTCAGTCACTTCAGACTCCAGGCCGCCCATAACGCCTGCCAGACCAGCTGGCTTCTCGCTATCGGCAATAACCAGCTCCTCTCCCTTAGCCAGACGAGAGGAATCATCAAGAGTATGCAGATTTTCACCAGCTACTGCCTTACGAGCAGTAAGGGAATGCCCTGCTACCTGATCATAATCATAGGCATGCATTGGCTGTCCAAGCTCAATCATTACAAAGTTGGTTACGTCTACAACATTATTGATGGAGCGGATACCAGCACCCTCAAGGCGCTGCTGCATCCATTCAGGAGATGGCCCAATCTTTACATCCTTAAGAACTCTTGCAGAAAAACGGCTGCAAAGCTCTGGTGCATCAATGCCAATCCTGACAAGATCAGCAGTCTTGGCATCATTATCCTCGTTAACCTTGATTTCAGGCCACTTTGGCTCATTTCCAGTAAGAACAGCCACCTCACGGATAAGACCGAATACGCTGAAGCAGTCTGCGCGGTTTGCTGTCAGCTCAAACTCCAGTATAACATCATCCAGGCCAAGAACCTCTTTAGCAGGAATACCAATCGGGGTACCCTCTGGCAGAATGTAAATGCCTATTTTCTGCTCCTCTGGCAGCTTAGTAAGATCAAGCTTCAGCTCCTCAGCAGAGCAAAGCATACCATTGGAAGCAACACCTCTGAGCTTACCCTTAGAAATCTTCATGCCATTAGGCAGATGAGCACCAATCATAGCAACCGGAACAATCTGGCCCTCCCTGACATTGGAGGCACCAGTTACAATCTGAATTGGTTCCGCCTGTCCCACATTCATACTGGTAATAACCATATGATCTGAATCCGGATGAACAGTAATTTTCTCTATACGGCCAGTAACAACCTTATCAAGACCATCATCAGCACGGATAACATTTTCTACAGGAATACCTGCCATGGTCAGCTTGTCAGCCAGCTCCTCAGCAGTTTCGGTGAAATCTATATAATCATGAAGCCACTTTATTGATACTTGCATAATGAACCTCCCTATTAGAACTGCTTGAGTAATCTAGTATCGTTATCATAGAAGAGACGCAGGTCATCAATTCCATACTTGAGCATGGTGATTCGCTCTACGCCAAGGCCGAAAGCAAAGCCACTGACCTTCTTAGGATCGTAACCGCTCATTTCAAGAACACGAGGATGAACCATGCCAGATCCCAGAATCTCCAGCCAGCCAGTGCCCTTGCAGACACGGCAGCCAGCACCCTTGCACATTACACAGGAAATATCAACCTCTGCGCTTGGCTCAGTGAATGGGAAGAAGCTTGGACGGAAACGGACCTTGACATTCTTATCAAAAATCTGCTGCAGGAAGTTTACCAGTGTACCCTTCAGATCAGCAAAGCTGATACCCTTATCAATTACCAGGCCCTCTACCTGAGTAAACATAGGAGAATGAGTTGCATCATAATCATCGCGGCGATATACACGTCCTGGTGCAATCATACGGATTGGACTATTTGGCTCATGAGACTCCATAGTACGTGCCTGTACTGGAGAAGTCTGGGAACGCATCAGTATATCTTCAGTGATATAGAAGGAATCCTGCATATCTCTTGCAGGATGATCCTTAGGCAAATTCAGAGCCTCGAAATTGTAATAATCCTTCTCTATCTCTGGTCCCTCTTCAACACTGAAGCCCATACGCATAAATATATTCTTAATCTCCAGCAGAGTATAGGTAAGGGGATGAATATGGCCATGTGGAGGGCGTCTGCCATCTAAGGTTACATCAATCTTCTCCTTAGCCAGCTTTTCCTCCATAGCCTTTGCCTTAAGTATTTCATTTTTCTCAGCGATGATTTTCTCAATCTCCTGGCGAGCATCATTTACAATCTGTCCAATGCGTGGACGATCCTCAGCACTGATCTGGCCAAGTCCGCGGAGAAGGCTGGTGAGCTCCCCCTTCTTGCCCAGGTACTTAACTCTTACGTCATTTAAGTCGTTCAGGCTTTTGGAAAGCTCGTTGACAGCCTTAGCGGCTTCTTCACGCAATTCCTTAATCTTTGATTCCATTTTATACCTCCTAAACAATGACGGGGTAAGAACAATAAAGACCTCCACCCCAGATAATAGGGGCGAAGGTCTAGTTCGCGGTACCACCCTGATTTTTCACTCAAAAGCTTTAACGCAGCCATACGCTCCAGCTACCTGACAGCGCACCGCTGCCCCTTCACCGGAGAGACTCCAGAGCGAACTTCACCTGACCTTGCCGGACCTGTTCTCAATTACCAGGACTCCCTGTGCAGCTGCCTTCAGGCTACTCTCTCTTTCATTGTCTACTACCAATAAACAAAAAAAGTTTATCACATTTGATAGCCTTTATCAAGAAAATTTTCTACAAAAGACCATTTCTATAAGCCGGACTATCCATAATGTATGATGTACAGATAGCTACGGCCAGAGCATCAGCCACATCATCGGGGCTAGGCGGCTTAGGCAGATTAAGCAGCTTAGTAACCATATAGATTACCTGCTTCTTATCAGCCTTTCCATAGCCGGTAACCGCCTGCTTGACCTGAAGCGGCGTCTGCTCAATTAGACGAAGGTTATTTTTTGCAGCAGTCAGAAGCACAATGCCTCTGGCCTGGCCAACGGGAATAGCCGTAGTAACATTCCTGTTAAAAAACAGCTGCTCAACACCCATCACATCAGGCTTATATTTCTTTATAAGCTCATCAAGACTGTCATAGATATGAGCCAGACGATCCTGCATCCTCGCCTTAGGGCTGGTAGTTATAGCTCCGTACTCACGGGCTATCAGCCTGCTTCCCTGATACTCTACAAACCCATAACCGCAGATAGCAGTTCCTGGGTCAATGCCAAGGGCCAGCATTATTACTCTTCTTCCATCTCATAGTTGCCGTATACGTCCTGAACGTCATCATTTTCGTCCAGAGCATCCAGCATTTTCTGCATTTTTACAGCATCAGCCCCCTCTACCTTTACAGTAGTGTCAGGAACCATGGTAATCTCAGCAGAAGCAGTCTCAATACCCTTTTCGCCCAAAGCCTTTTCTATAGCATCGAAGGCCTCTGGCTCAGCAGTAATCTCGTATACATCATCCTGTGCCTCAAAGTCATCAGCACCAGCATCGAGAACCAGCTCCATCAGAGCATCCTCATCATCATAGGTCTCCTTCTCAACTACAAATACTGCCTTCTGCTTGAACATCCAGCCTACACAGCCAGACTCACCTAAATTTCCGCCATACTTAGAGAAAATATGGCGTACATCAGCTGCAGTACGGTTACGGTTATCAGTCAATACGCTCAGCATAATTGCGCTGCCACCAGGACCGTAGCCCTCATAGGTCAGCTCCTCATAGCTACTGCCATCAGAAGCACCAAGGCCCTTCTGAATTGCACGATTAATGTTATCCTTAGGGATATTATTAGCCTTTGCCTTGGTCAGAGCCAGCTTAAGTCTCATATTACCTACTGGGTCTGCACCGCCCATGCGAACTGCTATAGTAATCTCGCGGCCTATCTTGGTAGTAATCTTACCGCGGATAGCATCATTTGCACCTTTTTTTCTTTTAATGTTTGCCCACTTGGAATGTCCTGACATTTAGAACAACGCTCCTTTTTAAAAATATGTTAAAATTTCTATCACAAAATTACTTCCTAAGCAATCTGTAGAACTTTTTCTTACCCTTCTTAACAATAGCCTCACCATTGGTAAAATCTTCCTCAGTGAGTACATAGTCCGGATCGGACAGCTTCTCATCCTTGAAGCTTACGCCATTCTGCTGAATAAGACGACGCCCCTCACCCTTGGAAGCAAATACCTTGCCTGCTACCAGCACATCCAGCAGCTTGCCGCCGATAGCATCATCTCCCAGCTCAATGGTAGGCATATTTTCAGATGAACCAGCTCCGCCAAATACAGCCTCGGCTGCCTCCTGAGCCTTTCTTGCCTCTTCTTCGCCATGAACCAGCTTAGTTACCTCGAAGGCCAGAACCTTTTTAGCCTCATTAATAGCAGCATCCTTAAGGCTGCTGAGACGCTCAACCTCATCCATAGGCAGGAAGGTCAGCATGAGCAGACACTTTCTTACGTCTGCATCATCCACATTTCTCCAGTACTGATAGAAATCATAAACAGGAGTTTTTTCCTTATCCAGCCATAATGCTCCGCCAGCAGTCTTGCCCATCTTCTTGCCATCACTCTTGGTGAGCAGTGTAAATGTAAGGCCATAAACCGCATCACCGGTCTTGCGGCGGGTCAGCTCGACACCACCGATAATATTGGACCATTGGTCATCGCCGCCCATCTCAAGCTTAAGGCCATAACGGCGATGGAGCTCTAAAAAGTCATAGGACTGCATTATCATGTAGTTGAATTCAAGGAAGGTGAGACCCTTCTCCATACGGTTCTTATAGCACTCAGCAGTAAGCATACGATTAACTGAAAAGTGTGGACCTACATCTCTTAAAAGCTCAATATAATTAAGCTTTCTAAGCCAGTCACCATTATTTACCATAATAGCCTTGCCATCAGAGAAATCAATAAACCTCGCCATCTGCTCCTTAAAACGATTGCAATTATACTCGATATCCTCATCGGTCAGCATCTTACGCATATCTGTGCGTCCAGATGGATCACCTACAGTACCGGTACCACCACCTACCAGGCATACTGGACGATGACCCGCACGCTGCATGCGGGCCATTACCATAAGACCAAGGAAATGGCCTACATGAAGGCTGTCCGCAGTAGGGTCGAAGCCTACATAAAAGGTTACCTTCTCATTTTCCAGCAGCGAACGTACCTCATCTGTATTAGTACACTGAGCAATATAGCCTCTTTCAGTTAATTCATCAAAAATGCTTGCCATTAATAAAACTCCTTGTATGTTATTCGTTAGACTTTTTGCTTGCTACAGCAGGCGGAGCTGCTGCAGGCTGTCCCTCAGCAGGGGAATTATCTGCTGGCGGAGCATCAGTCTTTGCATCAGGTTTACCATCGCTCTTGCCACCAGCCGGATTCTTCTGATCCTTTTTGTCATTGCCGCTGGCTTTCTTATCCTTGCCGCCCTTGTCCTTCTTGTCCTTGTCATCATCCTTGACTGGAGCCTCAACTTCTACTAGTGAAGCACCAGCAAATGATTTTGCTGGAGTACCCTGCAGAGCCTTATTCATAAAAGCTCTCCAGATGGTTGCAGGAGTAGTACCGCCAGTCATGGTACCCATACGGGCATTATCATCACAGCCGACCCATACACCACACACAAGATTGGGTACATAGCCAATGAACCATGCATCATGATAATCATCCGTGGTACCAGTCTTGCCGGCTGCAGGTCTTCCTATATTAGCACCTGTACCAGTACCACGGGCAATAACACCCATCAGCATACTTGTCAGGTCATCAGCAGTTTTTTGCTTAAGAACTGCCTTGTCTTCTATCTTGGTCTCTTTAAGCACCTTGCCATTTCTGTCAAGAACCTTAATGATTGCTCTAGGCTTTACATAGACACCTTTGTTGGCAAAGGTACCATAAGCAGCAGTCATCTCCAGCGGAGTAACGCCCCTGGTAAGACCACCGATAGAGCTTGCCAGATTGCGGTCGTTTGTGCTGCCATTCATAACAAAGGTAGAAATCCCCATATCAGAAGCCTTAAGCAGCACCTCATCAATACCTACCTCCCTAGCCAGGTAAACGGTAGACACATTGAGAGACTGCTCCGCAACATAGCGCATAGAAACCTTGCCATAAAAGCTGCGGTCATAATTCTGCGGCTTCCAACCGGCAATGTTCAGTTCCTTATCCTCAATGATAGAGGATGGACTAAACTTGCCGCTATCAAGGGCTGCAGCGAATACAAATGGCTTAAAGGATGAACCAGGCTGACGGACAGCCAGGCATGCGCGGTTAAACTGATCAGTACCGCGGCCACCGACCATTGCCCTTATCTCACCTGTACCTGGTTCAATAGCTACTAGTGCAGCCTGAGGCTGTACATGACCTTCGCTGTCAGTATACATATCAGGCAAATTAGCAAGTGCTGCCTCAGCAGCTTTCTGATAATCGACATCCAGAGTAGTGTAGACCTTCAGGCCTTCCTTGTATACGGAATCAGCACCGAACTCCTCTACCAGCTCCTGGGTAACATAATCTATGAAGTATGAAGCAAAGCCCTCGCTTTCATTGGCATGCTTCACGAGATTAAGCTCCATAGCCTTAGTCTTAGCGGCCACATCAGGACTTATCTTGTCATACTTGACCATCTGATCAAGTACAGTTGCCTTTCTGCTCTGAGCTGCCTCAAGGTTATTCAGAGGTGAATAATAATTTGGGCTCTTCGGAATACCTGCCAGCATAGCACATTCATTAAGGTCAAGCTCCTCAACATCCTTACCAAAATAAACCCTTGCCGCTGCCTGTACACCGTAGGCACCCTGACCAAAATAAATCTGATTCAGATACAGCTCAAGAATTTCCTTTTTTGTATACTGGCGCTCAAGCTGCAGAGCCAGAAACATCTCCTGAATCTTTCGGCTCATTGTACGCTCCTGAGTCAGATAGGCATTCTTTGCCAGCTGCTGGGTAATGGTAGAACCACCCTCAGCAACCCCCTGGCTAGTGATGTTGGCAACAAGAGCTCGGAATATACCTCTTGGGTCTATTCCGGAATGCTCATAGAAACGAACATCCTCTACAGCAACAAAAGCATCCTGCAGCGCCTGCGGAATCTGCTTTATACTTACTGGCACACGGTTTTCATCAGCATGAACCGTAGCCACCTCATTGCCATTAATATCAAAAATCTGCGATGAAGCAGGTGGCTTCACGTCGCTAAGGTTATCCTTTGTGTTCATTGACGCAGTAAGAAAACCACATCCTACTCCCACAACCATGACGCATATTACAATAAGTACACCAAGAAAAATACGCTTTGTATTACTGCCGCCTGAGGACTTAGCCTTTTGCCTGGTCTTCTTTGCGGCTCCTGTACGCTTTTCCATGAGCTGCCTCCTTAATTTTATACATACCCGTCATTATTATAACCCCCGCCTTACTTCAAAGCAAGTGCTTTAGTCATTTAAGGTCCACTAGGGTTGCTCCGGTACCGCCTTCGCTCATATCTGCAAAATTAAAATTATCAACATTTCGATGTCGCTTGAGGTATTCATGAATACCCTTTCTGAGTGCTCCAGTACCCTTTCCATGAATTATAAGCACCTGAGAAAGTCCTGCCATAACAGAGTCGTCAATAAACTTTCCAAGAATCACCTCAGCCTCATTTACCATAAGACCACGGATATCAATTTCTCTATGAGCCTCCTGTACCTTGCCAATAAAGCTTTCCTTACGCTTTCGGTTACGTGGCAACGTCTTTGGAGATGATTGAGTCTCGGCTGGCGCCTTGCTCACAAATTTGCAGGCAGACATCTTCACGTTCATCTTCATGGCACCCAGCTGTACCTCCAGCTCCTTGCCATGCACGCTGATTACACTTCCCTTCTGATCCAGCTTTGTAACATATACAATATCACCAGGACTGATAGAGGAAGGGTCTATTTTCTTGTTGTAGGCCTTTTCAGAAACAAGTCCTGGACGCACTCGCTCAGCCTCCTGAGCCAGTCTGTCACGTGCCTCCTGGATAGCCTGCTGCCGCTTCTGTATACCAAGGTCATTAAACTGCTCCTTAAGCTGCTTTATGACCTCCTCGGATTCCCGGCGAGCTCTCCTCACCATGGCAGCTCCCTCATCCTTGGCCTTTCTGATTATTTCAGCCTTTCGCTTGCTAAGATCAGCCCTCATAGCCTCAGCCTTGGCCTCCAGCTGCTCAGCCCTCTGCTGCCTGAGCATTATATCAGCATTCATCTGCTCATAGAGCAGCTTCTCCTTTTCCAGCTGATTTATAACCTGCTCAAACTGAGCATGGTCAGCCTGAATAAGCTGCTTAGCTCTTATGATAAGCGACTCGCTGAGCCCCAGACGCCTGCTTATAGCAAAGGCGTTGGAAGCACCAGGTATACCAGTAAGCAGCCTATAGGTAGGCCTGAGGGTTTTTACATCAAATTCAACGCAGGCATTTTCAATTCCAGCCTGACTGAAGGCAAATGTCTTGAGCTCAGAATAATGCGTTGTTGCCAGCACTGAAGCATTTATCTTTAACAGCTGTTCAAGAATGGCCATAGCCAGCGCTGCACCCTCCTCAGGATCTGTGCCAGCTCCAAGCTCATCCAGCAGAAGCAGATCATCTGATTCCACCTTTGACAGAATATCCACCAGATGGGTCATGTGCGCCGAAAAGGTCGACAAACTCTGCTCTATGCTCTGTTCATCACCAATATCGGCATAGATTGTATTATAAACAGCAATCTCTGATCCTGATTCAGCAGGCAGAAAAAGGCCTGCTTGTGCCATAAGAACCATAAGCCCCAGAGTTTTCATGCTGACTGTCTTACCACCAGTATTGGGACCGGTAATCAGCAGCATGCTGTATTTATCACCTAAGGAAATGTCAATAGGTACCACCCTTGTGCGATCAATCAGGGGATGCCGTGCTCCTATCAGGCAAGTCCTGCCTTCATCATTTATAACAGGCTCTGTAGCCTGAAGCTCATAGGCCAGTGCCGCTTTAGCAAAAGCAAAATCAATATCAGCCATAATTTCGCAGTTAGTAAGAAGCTGCTCATCACAGCGCCTTATCTGCTGGGACATATCCCTCAATATACGCTCAATCTCATGGCGCTCTGCCGATACCAGCTGCTTTACATCATTATTAAGATTAACAACTGCCATAGGTTCAATAAATACAGTTGCACCAGTTGCTGACTGGTCATGCACTATGCCGGGAAAATACTGACGGTACTCCTGCTTGATAGGCACAACATATCTATCGCCTCGCATGGTTACGATAGCTTCCTGAAAATACTTCTGATATTCTGCAGAATGCAGTATATTTGCCAGGTGATCCTTAATACGGGCCTGACTGACCTTCATCTCACGGCGGATCCGCTTCAGCTCTATACTTGCATCATCCCTAAGGACTCCGTGCTCATCGATGGTATTTTCCAGATTGCGCTCCAGCTGACCCATGATTTCAATATTGTGAGCAGAGGCCTTCATAAGTGGCGCTTCAGCTTCCAGTTCCTTAAAAAACTTTTTAACGGCCCGCATTGCATACATGGTGCTAAGTATATCAAGAAGCTCAGCAGGCTCGAGAATTGAGCCTATACCCACCTTCTTGATATACTGCCGGATATCATGAATTCCGCCCATTGGCGGATGTGCCACAGAATCAACCTGCACTGCCTCTGCCGTCTGAGCCAGCCATTCCCTGACCTCATTAACATCAGAGCTTGGCAGAAGACCGCGACAGAGCTCCTTGCCCATTGCTGAGCCAGCCTTTTCCTGCAGCTTATCAAGTATACGATTATATTCTAAAACCTTAAAGGAATCTTTTTCCAATTTATAATACTCCTCTGAAATAGTGGCCTCTGGTGATTACCTTGCCTTCCAGCTTTTCTGCCTGTGCCCTGTATTCTTCATTCAGCTCGCCTTCCGTGTCCATAAACCGGCGGTAATTACGGATAGTTCTTTTAAGCTCATCGACTTCTAGATAACGGCCATCAATTCTCAGCCGGCTTATGCCAAGCCTTACCAGCTTATTAGCATGAGGAAGCATGCTAAGACGATTAGCATTCAGCAAATGCATATGACAGCTCTGATCCATAACTAACGGAAATGCTACATCCTTCCTATCCTTAAGGAAGAACCGTTTTCCACTGTTGACACAAGGAGCTCCGCAGCTTCCCTTATCCAATCCGCCCAGAAAGCTTCCTGTGCAGCAGTATTCTGATACCATCAGCTCAAGATATCCGTCTACAAGGCATTCCAGTGCCAGCGGAGCCTTCCTGGCAATAGCCTCCAGCTGAGCCATATTAAGTTCTGGAGAAAGGGTCACACTTTCAATGCCATGGCTAGCCATAAACTCCAGTGCCTGATGATTATAGCCAATAAATGAATATTCGGCATGAACTGGTATATCTGTCAGTTCTGTTACAGCCTGAAGGCTGCCTATATTATGAACACAGATTGCATCAGGTCGCAGTGCTGGCTCTGCACTGGCAGCCTCCTGAAGCCACCTATGAAATGCCTCCAGCTCATTATCGCGGATAATTCTCTGAGTATTAAAAGCAATCCTTCGGCCAGCCTTATGGGCAAGCAAGGCAGCCTGCTGATACTGCTGAAGCATGAGGTATTCATGCCGATAGGAATCTCCACCAAAAATCAGCCAGTCTGCTCCAGCCTGAATTGCGGCCTGCAGCTTTTCCATATCATCAGCAGTAACAGACAGCAAGGTCTCTGATGTTTTTCTGACAGGAGCGGCCATCCCTCCCAGATTACTGGAGGCATTATGCAGGCTGCTCCAGGCACACTGGGTTCTTTCCCACCAATGATACATATTCTGAAGCCGCTGTCTTTCCAGTGATTCCACAGCTTTTCTTCTTACTTCGTTTATTTCACTAACTGGCACCATTACCTGATTTCCCAGATCAGCCTCAAGTGAGGTAAGCTCAAATATACTTGACCCAAGCCTGGATATCTGCTTTTCTACCGCTTTATAATCCAGGGGACGATTCCTGGCCTGCTGGCCGATAAATACAGTCTCAGCTGAAGCGGTATTCCCGTCAGCATCCAGCATTTCAATACGAAATGGTTCTCCTATAGCGGCATAAACTCTGACCTTCAGAGGAATTCTCCTGACTGGAGCTCCGGCCTTAAAAAAGCCACCTGCCCAGCTCATCAGCCTGTTATCATATACCTTAAATACCCGGTCATGCTCAAAGACCATTGAATCAACTGGCAGGCTTACCATCATCCCAGCCTCAGCATCAGCTACAGCTTGTCCATAAGAAGCAGCCTTTTTCAAGGCATTAATACTCATACCGCTCTTGCCTTTTTTACCAGAATCAGCAGGCAGCATTACAAGCTTCATATCCTTAACATTGGCAGTAACACGGCCACCGACCTTAACCCAGAAATCCACCTGGTCACCTTCTGCTAAAGGCGCTGACAGCTTCAAGACTGCCCGATGGCTCTCCTTATCAAAGAAAAGTACACGTCCCAGCATAAGGCCCCGATTATTAGGGCGCTTGTCGCTCATCATGTTGCGCCCCTGCTTCTTTTCCATAAATGCTGTTGTAAAATCGCGGTTAAATATTTGAGCCAGCCTTGAGCTTGTCTTTGCCTCTACCTCAAACCTTCCAGCATAATAAGAATCTATCGCCCTGCGATAGGAATCAACTACTATAGCTACATACTCTGGACGCTTCATCCGTCCTTCAATTTTCAGAGATGCCACTCCCGCATCAATAAGCTGTGGCAAAAGCTCAATAGCATTTATATCCCTTGGGCTGAGCAAATACCTGCCAGCGGCATCTCCCAAAAGATCATTTCCCTTTTCATCAATCAGGGAATATGGCAGACGGCATGGCTGAGCACAGCGTCCCCTGTTTCCTGATCGGCCGCCAATTATGCTGCTCATGAGACACTGCCCTGAATAGCAAACGCACAGAGCGCCATGAACAAATACCTCAATTTCAGCCTTAGCATTGGCACAGATATGCCTTATAGCCTCCAGAGACAGCTCCCTGGAAAGCACTACCCGGCTGAAGCCCAGCTTTTCAAGGGCCCTGACACCATCGAGATTATGAACAGTCATTTGAGTGCTGGCATGCAAAGGAAGCCCTGGTGCAACCTCATGGGCCACCCGGGCTACCCCCATATCCTGTACCAGTACCGCATCAGCACCTGCATCATACAGGAATTTCAGGTATTCCTTAAGCTTCGGCAGCTCCTGATCATCAACAATAGTATTTACAGTTACATTTATAAGAACGTTACGGAGGTGAGCCAGACGGATTGCCTCCCTAAGCCCCTCCTCATCAAAATTATCGGCATAAGCCCTGGCACCAAACATAGTACCAGCAAGATAAACAGCATTTGCTCCAGCCTCAATAGCTGCCAGCAGTGCCTCACGGCTTCCAGCAGGTGCTAACAGTTCAACCAAGCTTCATTCCTCCTGAAAAAATACTAATTATATTATTATACCGCTGGCACCAGCACAAAGCAATTGCTAAAAGACAAGTTAATATTTCAGTTTGCTCATTCAGAAAGTAATTGTAAACATAGTGCCCTCATCAACAATGCTTTCTATCTCCAGCTTTGCGTTATGGAGCTTAACACTATGCTTAACAATAGACAGGCCTAAGCCTGTACCACCTACTGATTTTGAATGACTCTTATCAACCCGGTAAAACCTTTCAAATATTCTCTTCTGGTCGCTCTTCGAGATACCGATACCAGTATCCCTGATAGTCACTATTACATTCCTGTCATGTTTTTCAAGAGAAATAGTGACACTTCCTCCGGGGCGATTATACTTTATACCATTTTCACATATATTATAG
>CAMCDL010000004.1 GCA_945873565.1 uncultured Selenomonadaceae bacterium
CACACTGCATATCGTCGGCAGCGTCAGATGTGTATAAGAGACAGATATATATATGGTAACGAATATATTAATAGGAGGTACTTGAAATGAAAGTTTTGTTTGTAGCATCCGAAGCAGTTCCTTTTATCAAAACTGGTGGTCTGGCTGACGTAGCAGGTTCACTTCCTAAATCTCTTAAGGCTGAAGGCGTAGATATCCGTGTTATACTGCCAAAATACGGTTCAATCAAGGAAGAATGGACTTCTAAGATGTCACATGTAGGCAACATTACTGTACCTGTTTCCTGGCGTGATAAGTATGCCGGAGTAGATATGATCGAGCATGATGGTGTAACCTACTATTTCCTGGACAACGAGGAGTATTTTAAGCGCGATAGCCTGTATGGATATTTTGATGATGCAGAGCGTTTTGCATTCTTCTCCCGTGCCGTACTCAACGTACTTCCGATGCTGGATTTCTGGCCGGACGTAATTCATACTAATGACTGGCATGCAGGTATGGTAAATGTGTTCCTCAAGCTGGACCACATCGGAGATGAGCGCTATGCGGGCATCAAGACATTATTCTCCATTCATAACCTCAAGTATCAGGGTGTATTCCCTAAGTCTGTAATGAACGATGTTCTGGGGCTTGATTGGAAGTATTTCAACAATGGTGATCTGGAATTCTACGATGCAGTAAACTATATGAAGGCCGGCATTATCTATGCTGATTTTGTGGGTACTGTAAGCCGTACCTATGCGCAGGAGATTCAGTATGATTATTTCGGTGAAAATCTGGATGGCCTGCTGAGAAAGCGCAGCGATTCTCTCTTTGGCATTGTAAATGGTATTGATTACGATGTATATAATCCAGCAACTGATAAGAACCTTCTGTACACCTATGATGTAAATAGCTGGAACAAAAAGGTTGATAATAAGGTTAGGCTGCAGGAGGATCTTGGACTACCAGTAAAGAGAGACACTCCTATTATTGCAATGGTTACCCGTCTTGTAGACGCTAAGGGTCTTGATCTGCTGGTTCGTATCATGGATGAGCTCCTTGCTACTGAGGATGCACAGTTTGTGCTGCTTGGTACTGGTGATAAGCGTTATGAGGACTGGTTCCAGGGCCTGCAGTGGAGATTCCCTGACAAGGTTTCTGCAAATATCCGCTTCTCCAACCAGCTTGCACAGCGCATTTATGCATCTGCCGACATTTTCCTCATGCCTTCCATATACGAGCCATGTGGTATCGGCCAGCTGATTGCCCTGCGCTACGGTACTGTTCCTGTTGTTCGTGCTACTGGTGGCCTGAGGGATACCATTCAGCCATACAACAAGTACACTGGTGAGGGTAATGGATATATCTTCGAAAATATCAATGCTCATGATATGGCTTATGTAATCAAGCAGGCTTTGGGTGACTACAGAGATAAGAGTGTATGGAATCATCTTGTAGAGAATGCAATGAATTCTGATTACAGCTGGAAAAATTCTGCTAAGGAATACATCAATCTCTTCAGCAGGCTGGTTGAAAAATAATAAGGCAAAATATTCATAACAACAGGAGGGCTTTATGCCAGCTTCGTATATTCTGGAATCAATTTTTCATGATTCGCAAAACAAGGAATACCGTTACCCTGCAGGTGCAGCCGAGGCCATGAGCTTCGTGCGCCTCAGGTTGCAGGTGAAGGCCCAGGCAGAGAATATTCATGTATGGACCCGCCTGTGGATAGATAGGTCTGGAGAGCAGCTTATCGTCATGGAGCCTGACAAGAAGCAGGGGCCAGGATGGTACACTGCTGTTATTGAGATGCCTGAGAAAGGGTGCCTTGTCTGGTACTATTTCGTAATCAATCTGAATGGAAAGACCTTCTATTATGGCAATACAGATGAAAGATTGGGCGGCATAGGCCATGTTACTGATTCCGATGAGCCAGCCTCTTATCAGATTACTGTATACAATAAAGGGGCTAAAACTCCAGACTGGTTCAAGCATTCCGTAATGTATCAGATTTTTCCAGACCGCTTTTTCAGGATTGGTGATAAGCTGATTCCTAAAAAGGGTGCCGTATATCACGGAGACTGGAATGATCCGCCATACTATTTCAAGGATCCTGATACAAGAGAGATTGTCAATTACGATTTTTATGGCGGTAATCTGGCTGGTATAAAGGCAAAGCTTCCATATCTTAAGGATCTTGGTATATCCGTCATATACCTTAACCCCATATTTGAGGCAGCCAGCAATCACCGCTATGATACCGGTAACTACAAAAAAATAGACCCTATCCTTGGTACCGAGGAGGAATTCAAGGACTTGTGCAGCGTGGCAGAGAAGATGGGTATCCGCATCATTCTTGATGGTGTTTTCAGCCATACAGGTGATGACAGTATTTACTTCAACCGCTATGGTCATTATGATTCTGTAGGTGCATATCAGTCCCAGGATTCCCCATATTATTCCTGGTATAATTTCCATGATTATCCAAACAGCTATGATAGCTGGTGGGGCTTCCATACTCTGCCAAATGTCTGGGAGGAAACGCCTTCCTACATGAAATACATAATAAGTGATGAGGACAGCGTACTTCATCACTGGTGCAAGGCAGGTATTAGTGGCTGGCGTCTTGATGTAGTGGATGAGCTGCCAGAGAAATTCAGCCAGTCCTTTTATGCTGAGCTGAAAAAAACAAACCCTGACGCTGTGCTTATCGGCGAGGTCTGGGAAGATGCCTCCAACAAGAAGGCCTATGGAAAGCAGAGGGAATATCTCTGCGGCCAGGAGCTGGATTCTGCAATGAACTATGTATTCAGGCAGATAGTGCTGGATTTCTTCCTGGGAGCATGTGATGGAGGTATGGCTCACCGCAGGGTGTGCTCCATGAAGGAAAATTACCCCGCACATAATCTTTATGCAATGATGAACCTGGTAGGCAGCCATGACCGTGAGCGTATACTTACGCTTCTCGGACAGGCTCCTAGCCAGGAAAATGTGCCTGCAGTCCATCAGGCCAAATACAGGCTGGACGCAGAGCGGCTGAAGGTTGGCAAGGCCCGGGCAAGGATGGCCGCACTGTGGCAGATGACCTTCCCTGGCGTTCCAAGTGTATACTATGGTGATGAAATAGCCATGGAGGGCTACCGTGACCCTTACTGCCGCTGCCCATATGAATGGGATGGTGGTGATACTGAGATGCGTGCTTTTTATAAGCAGATTATTGCTCTCAGAAATAATAATACAGTACTTCAGACAGGTGAGCTTCGTTCCTTCTACGCTCATGGCGATGTGTATGGTTATGCTCGTGTTATCGATGGCGGCAAGGATGTATTCGGCGGAGAGGCTAAGGATGACATGTTCTTTGTCCTGCTGAACCGTTCCCAGGAGCCTCGCCACGTAACTGTTGATGTAAGTGAATTTAAAGCAGAGCTTTTTGAGGATGCACTGGGTATAGGTCCAGATATTCAGGTAATTAATGGACATATTACCATAGATGTTCCAGCGTATACAGGCCTGGTGTATCGTCAGGCAATCAGGGAATATCACTACCCTAGAAAAGCTGGCGTCCTGATGCATCCTACATCACTGCCTTCTAATCTGGGAATTGGCGACCTTGGTCAGTCAGCATACGACTTTGTTGATTTTCTGAGCTCTGCAGGCATGAGCATATGGCAGATGCTGCCATTGAATCCCACCGGCTATGGTAATTCACCATATTCTTCACCATCTGCCTTTGCAGGAAATGATATGCTCATATCATTGGATATGCTGGAGCAGGAGGGCTATCTCAGCAGGGATGATCTGGCCGAGGCAAAGCTGCCAGCAGACAGCAAGGCTGACTATGAAGCTACTATCAAAATTAAAAAACGTCTCCTGAAAAAAGCATTTTCAGGTTTCAAGAAATATGCTATAGAGGCTGTCAGAGAGTCCTTTGATACATTTATCAGAAAAAATGCTGAATGGCTTGATGATTATGCTATGTTTACTGCACTGAAGGCATGGCATGATGGCGCAAACTGGGTTACCTGGGCATCTGCCTTTAAGAAGCGTGAGCCAATGGCAATGAAGGTCATTGCTATGCAGCTGAAGGCTGAGATAATGCAGGAAAAATTCAACCAGTTTATTTTTGACCGCCAGCTAAAGGAGCTTAGACGCTATGCTAATGAAAGGGGCATACAGCTCCTGGGAGATATGCCGATATTTGTATCACAGGATAGCGTGGATGCCTGGGCAGACCAGCACCTCTTCAAGCTGGACCATGAAGGAAGGCCTGTATATGTAGCGGGAGTACCGCCAGATTACTTCAGTGAAACTGGTCAGCTGTGGGGAAATCCTCAGTATGATTGGGATGCAATGAAGGTCGATGGCTATGACTGGTGGATAAAGCGTATTAAGCGTATAGCTGAGCAGGTAAATATTGTCCGTATTGATCATTTCCGTGGCTTTGAGGCTTACTGGGAGATTCCGGCCAGCGAAGAAACTGCCATTAATGGCAAATGGATGAAGGGACCTGGCAAGGACCTGTTTGATAAGCTGAAGGAGGCTTTAGGAGATGTTCCGATTGTCGCTGAGGATCTGGGCGTTATTACAGATGAGGTGGTAAAGCTCAGAGAGGATTGTGGCTTCCCAGGCATGAAAATATTGCATTTTGAGCTGTTTACCGATGACAGGGGAGTTATCAGATTCAAGCCTTATGAGAACTGCCTCATATACACAGGCACTCATGACAATAACACCACCGTGGGCTGGCTGGATGAAAATGCAGCTGAAAAGGATATAAAGGCTATCAAGCTGATGCTGGGACTGCCAGCAGAGGCAGCTTCGGCAGAGGTCTGCAGGGCTATGATAGAATACTGTTACAGTTCGTATTCCAGGATAGCAATAATTCCGGTTCAGGACATCCTGGAGCTGGATGGAAAGCACCGGATGAACCTGCCAGGGACGGCAGGAGGAAACTGGAGCTGGCGGATTCTGCCAGAGCAGATGAGGGAGCTGTCAGATAAAAAGGCATCCTGGCTTAAGGAATTAGCAGAAAAAACAAACAGAATATAAAAGCATATATGCCGGCACTGGCCAATCCTGCCAAAAGGCAGGCAGCGACAGTGTTTGACTCCACAAAAAATGGGGCGTCATTAAAAAATGACGCCCCATTAATGTTTTATTTAAGCTTTAGCCTGTTTCCTTAAAGCGGCTATGCCCTCTGCTACAAGCTCCAGTGCCAATACTATCAGCAGGCCGCCGATAATAACCTGAGCGTATGGACCCCAGTCAGCACCACCTGCAGAAATTACGGTCATCTGATTTTTGATGATGATACCCAGGGAGCTGATGGTTACAACGGACATAAAGCCCATTGGCAGCAGGAACATCTTATTGTTCTTGCCGATGTTGCCGAGCCAGGTGCATACAGCCAGCAGGCCAAGTCCTGCAAGAAGCTGATTAGCGGCACCGAACAGACCCCAGATTTTCTGGAAGCCATTCATACCCAGCATTATGCCAAGTATAACAGTAACTATGGTAGCAAAATAAGGGTTAACCATTACCTTCTTCCAGCCCTCCTTGATGTCAGCTGCAGTCTGGCCAGGCTCCAGCCAGAATTCCTGGAACATAAAGCGTGCCAGGCGGGTTGCAGTATCCAAAGAGGTGAGACAGAAAGCAGAATAGGTCAGCACCAGCAGGGTGTAAAGAATGGTCTCCAGTCCGGCAAAGCCTGGGATTGAAGCGACCATAGCCGAGATGCCTCCAGCAAAAATATCAGTAACACCATTGGTATGTCCAGTGGTACGGGCATAGGCGATAGCGCAGAGGGTGAGGATAGCCAGAACACACTCCAGAAGCATACCGCCATAGGCAATAGGTTTTGCATCACTTTCCTTATTCAGCTGCTTGGAGGTGGTTCCGGAGGATACCAGGGAATGGAAGCCGGATATTGCACCGCAGGCAACAGTAGTAAACAGAATAGGGAAGAGATACTGCATGCCTGCCTTGGTTTCAACAGCGAAGCCGGTAAATGCAGGAAACAGCTTTGGATCAATATCTGGATGTGCACCAATAACGCCAACAAATGCGATAAAGAGCATTGAATAAAGCAGGAAGGAGCTGAGGTAATCACGAGGCTGAAGCAGAATCCACACCGGAGTAACTGATGCAATGGTTATATACACACCTACAACAATCATCCAGGTGGAGGCAGGGAGGTACAGCGGATGCCAGTTCATGCCGATAGCCATGCACAGGACAATGGCCAGTACACCAAGGATACTGGAAACAGCAAAGGAAGCATTGCGCTGATAAACCATGAAGCCAAAAATGATTGCTACCAGGATAAACAGCAGAGAAACCATAGCAACGGATGCATTGGAGGCGCTAGCTGCCATATCAAGTACGCCATCCTTATAAACAGCACCGAAGGTGCCTGAAACAATAGCTGCAAAGGCTGCAACTACCAGGATGAGAGTGAGATATGCAAAGGTTGTAAATAGAACCTTTGCGCGGCGGCTCATATTGGCAGAAATAATTTCGCCGATGGACTGGCCCTTGTGACGCAGTGAGGCCACCAAAGCACCAAAGTCATGTACACCGCCAAAGAAAATACCGCCTACAAGAACCCACAGGGTTACAGGCAGCCAGCCAAAGAAGGAGGCTGCAATAGGTCCAGTGATAGGACCTGCACCTGCAATGGACGAGAAATGATGCCCCATCAGAACAGGAGCCTTAGCAGGAACATAATCTACGCCATCACGCATAGAATGGGCAGGGGTCGGGTTGCTATCATCACCAACGCCCCACTGCTTGCAGAGCCAGCCACCATAGAAATGGTATCCCAAGGCCAGGACTGCCACACAGATTAATAATAATACCAGTGTGTTCAAGAAGATAATCCCCTTTCATTGAATATAATTTTTTTCATATTCTTCTCCATGCACCTGCCACTTTTATTAGTAAAAAGCTCATCGGTTCTGGTGGTTATAAGCGCCGTATGGACGTCAAGCCATCCATGGAAGGAAAATAGAAACATTTTGTGGATGCTGACCTTTTTCAAAGCCTTGATAGCTTCAGCATCCGCGCTGTCACATATAAAAATTGGAGTGATGTAGGTATACATATGCCCTGGACCGATGTGGGCCCGCTGGCGTCCATCCCCATACGCCAGCTCGAAAAGCCTTTCAAAAAGCTCCAGAGTCAGATGCTCAGCCTCAAACAGATAGATAAATTCCTCGCTTTTAGCTGTCCATAGGTTAGCCTTTCGGGTAACCATATAGCCCTCATTCTGTTCATAATACTCGCAGAGGGCTTTTAGCTCCTGACAGCCAAGGCTTTCATCTGTAATGTTATAAAAGGCCTGATAGGCTTCAAGCAGCTTTGTAATTATTTCTGATCGATTGAAGCTCATATTTTACCTATCCTTCCCATTTATATGCTAAGCCTTTAAAATTATACCACAAAGTCAGCTGAGTGGGAGAAAAAATAGCAGTAATCACTGAGAAATTTACATTGGTATTTTTCTATAAACCGCGGTATAATGTAAGATAACTTGTAATCGATGGGGGGAAATATCTTGTTAATGAATGGTGCGCAGGCTGTTCTTGAAAGCCTGAGACGTGAAGAAGTAGATATTGTTTTTGGTTATCCAGGCGGTGCTGTGCTGGATTTGTATGACGCGCTTTATAAGATGAAGTTTCCTCATATCCTGACTCGTCACGAGCAGGGTGCAGTACACGCAGCAGATGGTTATGCCAGAGCCAGCGGTAAGGTGGGTGTATGCTTTGCAACCTCTGGCCCAGGTGCTACCAACCTGATTACAGGTATTGCCACTGCTAATATGGACTCTATACCTATGGTATGCTTTACTGGCCAGGTAGGCAATCCTCTTATTGGTAAGGATTCCTTCCAGGAGGCAGATATTGTAGGTATTACTACACCTATTACCAAGCATAACTATCTGGTAAAGAAGGCAGCTGATCTGCCACGTGTTATCAAGGAAGCCTTCTTTATTGCACGTACTGGCCGTCCTGGTCCAGTTGTTATAGATATTGCTAAGGATGTTTTCACTACAGAAATAGATTATGAATATCCAAGAGAAATAAATCTCCGAGGCTATAGCGGAGATTTCAGTGGTGATGAAACACAGGTTATTGAGGCAGCCAAGGCACTGAGCCAGGCAAAGCGTCCGCTGTTCTTCATCGGTGGTGGTCTTACCCTGTCTAATCAGACTAATATCTTCCGCAGTATTGCAGATTATACTGGTATTCCTGTAGTAACCTCTCTTATGGGGTTGGGCTGTGTGCCATCTGAGTCTGAGCAGAATCTTGGTATGGTTGGTATGCATGGCTCTTATGCCTCCAATATGGCGGTGCAGGAGTGCGACCTTCTGATTTCTGTAGGTGTGCGTTTTGATGACCGTGTTACTGGCAAGCTGAATGCCTTTGCACCAAATGCCAAGGTAATTCATTTTGAAGTTGACCGGGCTGAAATAAATAAAAATGTATGGGCAGATTACCCTGTATTTGGTGATCTCCGCTGGTCATTGCCAATTTTCTATAATATTCTTAGAAACTCCGGCAAGGATTATAAGCTGGTTTGTGCTGAGTGGATTGAGCATTGCAAGACTATGGCAAAGGAGCATCCATTCAGCTATACTGAGCGTGGCAATTATATAATGCCTCAGAAGCTTATAGAAACTGTAAGCCGCCTGGTAGATGATGATACCATTGTAGTTACTGATGTAGGACAGCATCAGATGTGGGCGGCTCAGTTCTTTAATTGCCGTAATCCTCGCCAGTTCCTGACCTCTGGTGGCCTGGGTACTATGGGCTACGGCCTGCCTGCAGCTATCGGTGCCAAGATGGGACAGCCAGGCAAGAAGGTAGTTCTCTTTACTGGTGATGGCAGTGTCATGATGAATTGCCAGGAAATGGCTACTGCCGCTGATAATGACATCGAGGTAAAGATTGTTCTTCTGCACAATTATGTTCTGGGCATGGTGAGCCAGTGGCAGAGAATGTTCTATGGCAAGCGCTATTCTCAGACCATTCTTGGCGGCAAGACCGACTATGTAAAGCTTGCTGAGGCAATGGGCGTTCAGGCAGTACGGATTGAAACTCCGGAGGAGCTTGAGGCCAAGCTGGCAGCAGCACTTAAGGAGGAAGGCCCATGTCTGATTGATGTAAAGCTTCCAGGCAATGAGGATGTACTTCCTATGGTAGCACCAGGAGCCCAGCTGGATAACATGGTGATGAAAGGAGAACAGGAATAATGAAAAATTATAATTTGGCTGTCCTTGTAGACAACAAGCCAGGCGTATTGACCCATGTTTCAGGACTTATAAGCCGCCGTGCTTTCAACATCGAGAGTATCTCTGCCGGCTATACCGAGGAACAGGCTGTTACCCGCATCAACATAGAGGTTTCTGTAGAGGATCAGCATGAGCTGGAACAGGTAGTTAATCAGCTGTCCAAGCTTATTGACGTAATAAAGATAGTAAATTTGGGCGAAATGGATTCCATCATCCGGGAGCTGGTGCTGCTGAAGGTAAGGGCAAACAAGAGTACATTGGCTGATATACGTAATGTAGTAGATATATTCCGTGGCAAGATTGTGGATGTCAGTCCAGAAAATGTAGTCATTGAGCTTACTGGCTCTCAGGGAAAGATTGAGGCAATCTGCCAGATGCTGGCTGAGTTCGAAATCATTGAAATAGCTCGTACTGGTGCTATTGCCATGAGCCGTGGTCCTATTCCAGTAAAAAATATGTAATTAGTCCTGGCTTTTGCAGGAATTTTAGATATTACGTAGAATTAATAACATGGAGGCACGGCAAGCTGTGTCCCTAGTGTATTTTTATAGGAGGAGATTAGTATGGAACTTAAGGGTTCAAAGACGGAAAAAAATCTGTGGGCAGCATTTGCTGGTGAGTCTCAGGCTCATACTAAATATCAGTACTTTGCATCCCAGGCTAAGAAAGATGGTTTTGTGCAGATTCAGAATATTTTTGCCGAGACTGCAAAGAACGAGAAGGAGCATGCTAAAATATGGTTCAAGCTTCTTCATGGTGGCAAGCTGAATGACACAGCAGCTAACCTCAAGTCAGCTGCTGAGGGAGAGAATGAGGAGTGGACCTGCATGTATCCTGAGTTCGCTAAGGTTGCACGCGAGGAAGGCTTTGACAAGATTGCTGAGCTCTTTGAGGCAGTAGCCGCAATTGAGAAGGAGCATGAGGAAAGATATAAGCTGCTCCTGATCAATGTTGAAGAGGAAAAGGTATTCAAGAAAGATGAGAAGGTTATCTGGCAGTGCAGTAACTGCGGTTATGTATGCACTGGCGAGGAGGCTCCAGAGGTTTGCCCTGTATGTGCTCATCCAAGAGATCATTTCCAGATTCTGCCACAGAATTACTAATTCTATAGCTGAAGTACTGCCAATAGTATAATATTGATATGAGAATAGACATCTGGCTTATATAATAGGTCAGATGTCTATTTTATAGGAGTTAGCTGATGAGACCTCCAGAAATAAATAATTCAACTAAAGAAGAACGGGCAAAATATATCAGTGATAATTATTATTGCCGCTCCAATTGTGAAATATGCGGACAATGCAGTGTATTTCATGGACAATCGGCAGAGTCTGTATATGCAGAATACATTGCAGGATTACGCAGCTTTGAGGATATTACCAAAGACCTAAGAAGGTAAAAATTTAGAAAATTCCAAAAACGCAACCCTCTGTTACGGTGGACAAATGTATTGTCAACTATAATAGAGGGCTTTTTTTTCTATAAATAGGAAGTGCTTATATAAATATAGGACTTCCTGGATAAGCCTTGCAACCGATGGTTAATGGCAACGCAGGGCTACTTTATTTATAATTTTTATAGTAGTTTAGTGTGCTTTTCGTGTTAAAAGGAAAGGACCCTGATATGACACAGAAGTTCAGCCTGCTGTGGCAGGCTTTCATATATCTGGTTCAGCTTGAGCGGATAAGTATAGATAAGAATAAGCTTAAGGAATTTGAGGACATTTTTGATGGCAGCGTCGAATCCTTAAAAAGAATGTCTGGTCCGCTGAGACTTAAAATTACTGAAAAGCAGCTATCCTACGAGGAGGTAGCAGCATCAGATAACGTAACAATTGCTGTTATGAAGGATGGCAGCTATTTGCTGTCTGGAAGGGGAAATGAGCGTATGCTTATGACCCTTGACCCTGCAGATGGCTCCTCCAGAGCTATGAGCCGGGAAGAATTCCTGCAGGACTGGAGTGGAAGCTGCTTGTGCATCAGAGAGCGGTTGTCTCTGAAAACCGCACAGAAAAATTTCGGAGTAGCCTGGTTTCTGCCGGTAATTTTCAGATACAAGAAATATTGGCTGGAGGTTGTTCTGGCGGCCTTTTTTCTGCAGATAATAGGCATTGTTATGCCGCTGCTTACTCAGGTAATTATAGATAAGGTGCTGGTAAATAAGGGCCTTTCCACACTTAATGTCTTGGGTACAGGAATGCTGATGGCTGCTATCATACAATGCGGAATGGGTATTTCAAGGAAATACATCGAGAAGCATACGGCCTGCAAAGCAGATATCCTTCTCGGCAGCCAGATGATGCATCATCTGCTATCATTGCCACTAAGATATTTTGAGGTAAGGCGGGCCGGGGATACCCTGACAAGAGTATCTGCTATAGCCAGCATAAGAGAATTCCTTACAGGATCAATGCTTACCGCAATACTGGATACCTTTTTTTCTGTAGTATTTTATGCTGTGATGCTTTATTACAGCTTATGGCTCACTATGTTAGCTATGTTGCCTATTCCTATATACCTGCTGCAGAATGTGCTTGTAATGCCAGTGTATAGAAAGAGACTGCAGGAATCCTGGCAGGCCGGTGCTAAATGCAATGCCTTCATGGTTGAGGCTGTCAGCGGTATGCAGACCATAAAGGCTCTTTCAGCGGAGGAGCACTTCACAAGCAGATGGGAACAGCTTCAGGCTTCAAATATTTCAACTTCATATAATGCATCCAAGCTGGGGCTGGTAATTGGTACCGGTACATCCAGCATTCAGGGTGTCACGGCGCTGCTGGTGCTGCTGGCAGGCGGGCATATGGTAATGAATGGGGATATGACTATAGGCCAGCTGATAGCCTTCCAGATGCTGGCACGCCAGGCATCTGAACCGATAGCAAGATTATCTGGGTTATGGCAGCAGGGCCAGCAGACATCGCTGGCTGCAAAAAGGCTAGAGGATATAATGAACAGTCGTCCTGAGGCTATCGAGGGTCGCATTGAGGACATAGGGAGTCCAGAAATAGAATTCAGGCATGTAAGCTTCGGCTACGATGCAGAACAGGAATACATCATCAAGGATGTCAGCTTCAAGATAGAGGCTGGTACAAGTGTTGGCATAATAGGCCCCAGCGGTTCAGGCAAAAGCACAATAACCAAGCTGCTGAATAAGCTGTATATTCCGGCTGAGGGTGAAATACTGATAAATGGAGTAAATATTGCAGAGTATAATACCCGCTATCTTAGAAGCCGGATGGGGGTAGTCCAGCAGGAAAATCAAATTTTTCATGGGACCATAAGACAGAATATAGCTATTACAAATACTACTGCAGCTATTAATCAGATTGCAGCAGCAGCTAGGCTGGCGGGAGCAGATTCCTTTATTTCCGCACTTCGGGATGGCTATGAAACCCAGCTGGAGGAGAATGGAGAAAATCTTTCTGGTGGACAGAGACAGCGTATTGCAATCGCCAGAGCATTGCTTAGCAATCCTAAGCTGCTGGTATTTGATGAGGCTACCAGTGCTCTGGATTATCAATCAGAAAGTATTATTATGCATAATCTGGATTCAATAGCAAAGGGCAGAACTATGCTGATAGTTGCTCATAGGCTTCGTACAGTAAAGGGTTGCGACAAGATATTGGTTATGGATAATGGCAGACTGGTTGAATCAGGCAGCCATCAATCGCTTGTAGATGCCGGCGGAATATATAGCAGGCTATATAAGCAGCAGGAGGCACAGAAATAATATGTGGAAGAAACTGCAGAGGTTTCTAGATAGATGGACTTCCTCCAGGGTTGAAGAAGAGGGGAAGCTTAGCGAACAGGAAAGAGAATTCATGCCGGCTGACAAGGCTTTTCTGGACACTCCGTCATCAGCCCTGTCCAGGCGGCTTATCTGGGTCATGGCAGCAATTATAATACTGGTCCTTCTATGGCTTTGTCTGGGCCACATAGATGAGGTGGCTGTAGCTGAGGGTAAGGTGATACCATCCGGCAATGTAAAGGTAATACAGGCTGAGGATAAGGGCGTCATAAAAAGAATTGCTGTAACTGATGGTCAGCTGGTCAAGGCTGGTGATGTGCTGGTAGAGCTGGACACCACTATCACCAAGGCAGATCTTGAAAGCCTGAGGCATAGAGCAGCCTATTATGAAAATGATATCAGCCGCCTTTTAGCCGAACAGAGCAATTCACCTTGGAAGCCTGTAAATTCCGATAGCCTGGATGCTCAGGACAGGATGTTTCTGGAAAATCTTTATACCAGCCGTATGCTATATTACAGGACTCAGCTGTCAGTTGCAGAAAGCAGCCTCAGACAGAAAATGGCTGAGCTGGATTCTGCTGAAACCAGCTATCAGAAGCTGTCACGGCTATATGAAATTGCTCAGAGAAAAAATGAAACTGTACAGATGCTGGCTCAGCAGGACGCAATGTCCGGCTTTGCAGTAATGGATTATCAGTCAAGAAGTATTGAGCTGGAGGGAAATATTGAAGAACAGAAGGCTGATATGGAAAAAGCCAGCTGGGGCGTGATACAGGCCAAGCAGCAGGTTGAGGCAATAAAGGCAGAGCACGAAAAGGAAATAACCTCGCTTCTTGTAGAGTCCAGAAAGCAGCTGGAGCTTTGCCGTGAAGAGCTTAAGAAAGCCAATGAAAAGAACAGGTTGGCAACTATTGTAGCACCTATAGATGGCCGGGTTGCACAGCTTGGTATCCATACCGCTGGCGGTGTGGTTACAGCTGCTCAGGGGCTGATGGAAATTGTGCCTGAGGATGCTCAGATGGAAGTTGAGGCCTGGGTTAAGAATCGGGACATCGGCTTCATAGAGGAAGGCCAGGAAGCAAAAATAAAGATAGAAACCTTCAGCTTCCAGAAATATGGAACATTGTATGGAACTGTAGACTTTGTGAGTCCAGACGCAATTGAAGATAAAGATATGGGCAGAGTATACAGGGTGGTAGTCAAGGTGGACGATCCTGACTTTGTAGTCAACGGCCGTAATGCATCATTGTCATCCGGTATGTCTGCTGTAGCTGAAATCAAGATAAAGGAAAAGCGTATTATAGAATTTTTCTTTGACTTTATGAGGCAGTATCAGGATGAGGCCCTTAGAGAAAGGTAAAGGTGAGTTAAATGCTCATTGATCCACTGCAAAATTGCTTGATAGAGGTTTTCAGGCTCAAGGGAATTCGCCTGGATGATTACAGAAAAGGCGGAAGCTCGCTCTGTCCTGATGGATATATGGATATGACAGCGCTTTCCAGAGTCTGCCGTATAATGGGCCTGAAGGCTGGAGAAGTTACGTCAAGCCCAGATAATCTTCATCAGCTGCCTGTACCATTTATAGCAAAGACCAATGATGGTTTTGTAACGGTGGAACGCTGTATTGGGGACAATATTATAATATATGACCCTAAGCAGGGGGCATCAAGACTTATTACGGTGGAGAACTTTCTGGAAATATGGCAGGGAGAAAATATTTTATTTAAATCTGCTGAGGAGAAGGATGGCATAGGTCATTTTGGTATCAGCTGGTTTCTTCCGTATATAACGGCCAGAAAAAGACAGCTGCTGCAGGTGATAGTACTGTCCCTGCTATTGCAATGTTTCGGGCTTGTAACACCGTACTTTACGCAGCTGATAATAGACGATGTTCTGGTGCACCATAGCGTTGGTACCCTGGATGTACTTATGCTTGGTCTGCTGTCAGTAGTAGCTTTTCAAGCTGTTATGGGCGCATTCAGAACCCTGATATTCACTAAAACTGTAAATAAAATAGATGCTGGCCTAAGCTCCAAGCTCTTTGAACGGCTTGTAAGGCTGCCTGGGGAATTTTACGCAAGGTGGAAATCCGGCGAGCTGGTAAGCCGCATGCGAGAGATTGAAAAGGTCCGGCAGTTTATTACAGGTACAGGCCTCATAATGATGGTGGATGCGGTATTTTCCCTGATATATATAGGAATTCTCTTAAGCTATAGCGTATCCCTTAGCCTGATACTTATGGTGGCTATAGTGGCTTATATCCTGCTGAATGCCGCAGTTGTACCAATTTATCATCGCCGGCTGAACGAAAGTTTTGAAGCAAACGCAGCCAGCCAGTCCCACATTATAGAAACTGTTATAGGCATAGAAAGCGTAAAGAATCTGGCAGCCGAGTATGCCTTTGAAACAAAATGGCGAAGCATTTTGGCCAGGCTGGTAAAGGCTGAGCTTTCTGTGGCCAATCTGGTGAATGCATCATCTGGAGTAGGCATGCTTATAAATCAGCTGTTTACGCTGGCGGTTTTATGGTATGGAGCCATTCTGGTAATGGACAACAAGCTGTCACTTGGTCAGCTTATAGCCTTTCAGATGATAGCTGGAATGGTAATAGGTCCGGTACTCAGAATTTTCAGTACCTGGCAAAGCTTCCAGCAGACAAAGGTTTCCCTGGATAAAATCGGGGATATCATGAATGCCTGTGATGAAGAGCATCGCATTCAGGGCAAGGCTATTCTTCCCAGGGTGAAGGGACAGATAGACCTTGAGCAGATTCTTTTCAGATATTCTCCACAGGATAATCCAGTACTCAGTCATCTGAATATGCATATACCAGCTGAAAGCTGTGTGGGGATTGTAGGAGCCTCTGGCTCAGGCAAGACTACTGTAGCAAAGCTGCTGCAGCAGCTGTATTTTCCGGAGGCGGGCCGTGTGCTGGTTGATGGGATGGATACCAGTCATATGGATTCTAGATGGATGAGACAATATATGGGAATTGTTCTTCAGGAAAGCTTCCTGTTTAATGGAACAATTGCCGAAAATATTGCACTGGGAAAGTCGGGAGCTTCTCTAAGCGATATAGAAAGGGCAGCAGAACTTAGCGGTGCAAATGAATTTATAAAAAAGCTGCCTCATGGTCTTGACACCATGGTGGGGGAGCGGGGCTGCAGCCTTTCTGGCGGCCAGCGTCAGAGGGTGGCAATTGCCAGGGCTATTATTTCGGACCCGGCCATACTTATTCTGGACGAGGCTACAAGTGCTCTGGATTATGAATCTGAAACCAGTCTTATGAGAAATCTTGCTGGTTTTTCAAAGGGTCGTACAGTCATAATGATTGCTCATCGGCTTTCAACCTTGACTGGCTGCGACCGGATATTTGTTATGAACAAAGGAACGGTTGCGGAGGAAGGTACCCATGGACAGCTTCTTGAAAGAAGAGGCTTATATCATTCACTTTGGATGCATCAGCAGAATGCTGTTTCATCATAGATTTTTTATATTTTTCAGGGGGGTAAAAAATGGCATTGATTAAGAAATTTATTGACGACCTGGATGGCCTATTTGGCAAGGACGATGCAGAGAAGCAGACTAAGGCTGCAAAGCGTAGTCTGGCAATGGGAAAATTGGAAACTGCAATCCAGCAGGTAACAGATACTGTTGCTGGAGTAAGCGGCACGGTTTTAGCTGATCCGCTGGGTACTCTGGGCGCGGTAATTGATGACGCCAAGGTTGCAATATGGGGGCATAATGGTGCTCATCCGATAACAGATGCAGCGAATTTTGTAAAGGGGATAGCTGGTATAACTGCAGATAATGTACTCAATGTATATAACAAGATTTCCAGTGATAAAAGTGTATCCTATGACAGAATGGACAATGCTGTAAGCGCAGCTCCAGGAGCAGTTGTTGTCAGCAATTTTGCAACAGGTCCTTCTATTGGTGACATGTCCTGGCTGATTTACAAGGGCAGGCTGGAATCAAATTCTGAAATGAAGGACAAGTGGAGAAATGTCAAGGAAGTGGAGACATCCCATGGCTTCAACAGTGTAACCTATGTAAATGAAGCCGATAAGCAGGTTGTAATCACTCTTGAGGGAACTCAGGCAAACAGTGAGCTTAGCCCGCTGTGGCTCAGCAAGGATGGACTGGCCGATCTTGAAATTGGTCTCGGTGTTATCCCTCCTCAGATGCGTGAAGGCTATAATGAGTTCAAGACCATTGCAGCAGAGGTAATGAACAGCTATGTAAATGAAGGCTATAGCATTTCTGTAGCAGGTCATTCATTAGGTGGCGGCCTGGCACAGATGATGGCAGGTATGTATTTCATAGATACTGGTATTGCACTGCCTACTCTGGCTGAGGCTGGTCCTGGTATGCTGGAGCAGCTTAAGCTTTATGCAGAGGAGCAGCTCCTGGCAGGCAAAACTGTTCATTTGCCAAGCGGCAATGCAGTATCCCTGCATAACGGACTGGCAAGTGATAGAGCTGCTGAGGCAAAGGCTATTGTAAATACCTTTAAGGCTCAGGATTTCTCCTTTGTAACCAATATGATTACTGTAGATGATCCTGTTGGCGCTGTTAATTATAATATAAATCCTGATAAGGATGGACATATTGGTGTAAATGTAATCGTGCCATATCTGCTTACTGCTCGTGAGGATCTTCAGGATCTTGAGTACGTAATAGCAGATGGTGCTAATGGGAAGCATATTGTTACTCCAGAGCTTACTGATGAGCTGGGCTTTGGCGGTATCTGGGCTACTCGCTTTGACCGTCATGAGCCAGATCAGTCTATTGCCCTGTGGTCTGGTACTGGTGTAGGCTTTAAGGATCCTAGCCTGGTAGGCACAGGAACAGCTTTGTATCGCCGCTATCTGGATCCTCGTGAGGTATGGGAGGGTTCCTCCTTATCCCTGCCAGAGGTTACTATGTTCGGCACTGACGATAACGATACTATAGTCGGCTCTGATAAGGCTACTCAGGTTTATGCTGGTGAAGGCAATGATGTAGTTATTGCTGGTGATACTGGCAGCATCCTGGATGGCGGTAATGGTGATGATTACCTCTATGGCGGTAATGGTGATGATTATCTGGCAGGTGCAGCTGGCAATGACAACCTGTACGGCGGTGCTGGCAATGATATTATGTATGGTGGTGCTGGCAATGACTATCTTGATGGTGGTGCTAATGCTGACCTCCTCTTCGGCGGCGAAGGAAATGACACTCTTGTATGGTCCGAAGGCAACGATATTCTCTGCGGTAATGAGGGTGATGATACCATTATCGTAAAAGAGGGCGTTGATGGACAGGCTCAGATCAAGTGGGAAAGAAATTACAGCAATTTTGGCAACGATACTGTGCAGATTGAGGGGGCTATGGGAGATGGCAGCAGCCTGCTTCTCAACTTTGCTGATGAAATACGCATGCAGGATATGCGCTGGTCATCTAATGGCACCGATATTGTAATGACTGATAATCTTGGTGATAAGCCAGCCAGCGTTACATTCAAGGATGCCTTCAATGCCTTTGGCGCAAATAATGGCGCTATTGATATGCAGTTTACAAATGGAAACCTGTATGTTGATGATGTTAGATATCAGGTAGTAGCTGGAGCAGGAAATGTAAGCGGTGAAATTGAGGGAGAAGGTTATAGCGGCAAATTCATGGTCGGCTCTGATGGCAGTGATGTATTGCATTCTGGCGCAGGTGACGATATTATGTTTGGCGGCATGGGTGCAGATGTCTTTGAATTAGGAAACAGCTTTGGCGATGATGTTATAGCAGATGCTGATTCACAGGATGTCATTAAATTTTCCAATGCCTTCAATGACAAGGAATATACCATTACCAGAGACAATGCAGATCTGGTAATTTCCTATCAGCAGACTGGCTTTGCTGACACCAGCTTGGTAACCTTGTCCGACTGGTTCTCTACTGAGGATAGGCTCACTACAGTAGAATTCAGCAATGGAAGCTATCAGCTTGATGGCAGCAGCCTCTTAAAGAAGCAGGGATAAATATTGCAGCTGTAATATTTTAAATATTCTGTAAAAAGCAACCCTCCGTTGTCATGGCAATTATTTGCAAAAGGCAACGGAGGGATTTTTGCTAGAAATGCTTTTTGCTAAAGCATAAATGGGACTAATAGTTCTTTTGATGCAACTGATAGTGTATGGTATGATGATATAAATATGGCTATAATGATAATGAAAGTGATTAAACCCTTTCCTAACCCTATATTTTTCCTAACCAGATAAGAGCAGTGCCAATGTGTCTGCTCTTATTTGGTTATAAGGGGACAAAAAAGGTTGTTCGTGGTAAAATAAATTGTACGGGTATTGAGGTTATTCCTGGAGGGGATTATATGCAGGATAATTTCGCAGAAAAAATATCGGCTATGCGCAAGGCCAAGGGATGGTCACAGGAGGTGCTGGCCGAAAAGTGCGGTATTTCCCGGCAGGCTGTTGCCAAATGGGAATCATCGCAAAGCATGCCAGATGTATTCCGTCTGATTGACCTGGCAAAGCTGTTTGGGGTAGAGCTTTCTGACCTGGTTAAGACTACTGGTAATGTGGTGGATATGAAATGCTGTATTGAGGCATTGAAAAAGATGTATCCGCTGATTATAGGTGCTAACCTGACTGATAATTCCTATCAGTTTATCAAAGGCCGGGAATATTTTTTTAATATTGAGGAGTCTGGAGATATAGGAATGCTGGTCAGGGCGGTTATAGACTCTGTACCAGAGGCCTCTCAGAGAGCTGAAATTGCTGAGAAGCTTGGGCGGAATAATCTCATAGAGGCTATGCTGGATGGTGAGGAAAGCGTATCCATAAGATATCGCGCTGTGGTCCGGGACAGGCTTATATGGGTCGAAACCAATGTATGCTTTATCCATGGCCTGGGCCATGATGATATAGTTGTACTTTCCCGTTCCATAGAGGATGAGGTGCGTTTGCAGGATGAAAACAGGGCTGCCCTGGTGGAACGGCAGTATATTATTGATATTCTTACTAGTGAGTATGATTCGGCTCACTATATAAATGTTTCCAGGGACGAGCTCCATCTGCTGAAATTTAATGAGGAACGTATTAGCAGCTATATAGGCGGACTGGATATATCCAGTGGTGTGCTCTGCTATACTCAGGTATTGCCATTTATTGTAAATTCTGTTGTGGCCGAGCCAGAGCGCCGGCATGTAAAGGAAATGTTCAGCCTGGAGAATCTAAAAAATGTATTATCCAGGAGAAAATCCTTCTCAGATTTCTTCAATATAGTTATTTTTGGTCAGATTCATAAATATGAGATACGTATGGTGCGCATAGATGATACAGATGATTTCTGCATTGCGGTAGGCTTTATTAATCGTGACGAGGATAATCAGGTTTGTCTGGCTGAGAATACTGAGGATGTGATAACGTCAAAGCCGTGGCTTAATATAGGCTTGGCTGCTGTTCTGGGCTACATTCAGCTGGCCCAGACTGCTGATACTCCAGAAAAGCGAGCCGAATACCTGAACAGTGCATATAATCATGGTTCAAAGCTGATGGATGTTATTTCTGATAATAGAAAAGAATAAAACGTAGAGGTCGACGGTGGTCGATTCTGAAAAAAGGGGCGTCGATTGCTGAATCGACGCCCTTTTTTTATAGGATTCTTCTGGAACCCGTACATTATTTTATTTTTTATCCTTTTCAGCCTGTTCCTTGGCCTTAGCCTTTTCCTTAGCGTTCTTTTCCTTAGCCTCAGCACGCTTTCTCTTGTCGTCCTCCATTTTCTGACGACCGTAATCAACACCTACAGCACTCATCTTATGCTTGAAAGCAGTAACAGGATGCTTGAAGAACATGCCAGCAGAGGTGGCAGAGCTCATAACCTCCATAAACTCCTTGTTCTTCTGGCTGCCGAAGCACATAATCTCGCACTTGTCACATATAGGCTTGGTAATGCCATATGGGCAGCGGTTGATCTTAATCATTACGGTGGAGAGTAGTGCAGTGCACTTAGCACAAAGCTTTTCGCCATTGGTATTATGATGCTTGTTGCAGTATACGCCAAAGGTTTTGCGCATCTGCTCCTTTTCCTTAGGAATGTTGTTTACAACCTCCTGAGGTTTATTTCTGTTTATAAATCTGTCGAGGAAACCCATGAATTATCACCCTTGCTTCAAATAATAGATACACATTTACTAAAGCATAAATGCTCGTATAAATTTTACTGTCAAATCGCTATAAATGCAAGCACTTTATGGAATCCACAAAAAGCACCTTGTCGGAAACGTGGAATTTTATTTCAAGATTGCCGAATTCCATGCCATAAAGCCTGTCAGAATCCTCATGATACTGAGGCCTTGGGTCATTACGGAGAACACCATAAAGACCAACCAGAAGCTCTGACGGTACCTTTTCCTGCTCTTGCGGAGGAATAACTACCTCGGAAAGGGTTTCCCAGCCTTTAGAGGTAAAACCTCCTGATGCCTCCGGGTGAGCATCTGCATAAGGAACATAGGGCTTGATATCAAGGATAGGAGTGCCATTCATAAGGTCTGCCCCGCTTACAGTAAGCACCGGCCCCTCAGGCGTATCAAGCTCAATAGACTCAAGCCTTACACAGGAAAGTCCTATGGGGTTAGGCCGGAATGGGGAGCGGGTAGCAAAAACACCAGCTCTGGTATTGCCTCCCAGAATCGGCGGACGGACAGTAGGGGACCAGGTCTCACGTACAGCCTTGGAAAAATGCCACAAAAGCCAGATATGAGAAAAGCCTTCCAGCAGCCTGAAGGCATCGGGATTCCGGAACTCAGGCTCCATAATAATCCGGGCCTTCAGCTCTGGGACCACTCCGCTCTGTCTTGGGATACCGAATTTTGAATTGAAGGCAGATTCAATATGAGCAATTACCTTAGTGTCGACAGTCTTCATGGTTTAATCCTTGAGAGAGGTTACCTGGCTTACTTCATGCTTCTTATCGTAGCAGGCAAAGGCATCTTCTACCAGGGCTTTGTCAGGCTTGGATGTAAACAGGCTGACTACAGGCACAATGATAAAGCCGGCCAGCATGGCAATAGATCCTGAGTTAATAGGAGACTGCAGGATCTGAGGGAATTCGCTGCGCCACAGGATATTGGCAATCATAAGGCCAGAGCCAAAGATGAAGCATGCCCAGCAGGAAGCCTTGGTAACCCATTTGCTGTACAGGGAATACATGAAAGGCGCCAGGAAGGATCCGGCAAGAGCACCCCAGGAAATACCCATGAGCTGAGCAATAAAGTTTACGGAGCTGGTATACTGTACCAAGGCGAGGATTGCAGAAATTGCAATGAAAACAACAATGAGGATACGGATGTAAAGAACCTGCTTTGCCTCGCTCATGTTCTTGATGAAGTTATCCTTCAAAAAGTCGATGGTCAGGGTGGAGCTGGAGGCAATTACCAGTGAGGAAAGAGTAGACATGGATGCAGAAAGAACCAGGATTACTATCATGGCAATCAGTCCAGGTCCTAGATCAGAAAGCATAGTAGGGATAATGGAGTCGAAGCCATTAGCCTTAATGTCAATCTGATCGGAGAACAGACGGCCAAAGCCTCCAAGGAAATAGCAGCCACCAGCTACAACGAGAGCAAACAGGGTGGAGATTACAGTACCCTTCTGGATAGCAGTCTCATCCTTTATGGCATAGAATTTCTGCACCATCTGTGGAAGTCCCCAGGTGCCAAGGGATGTAAGAATAATCACAAACAGCAGATTAAGAGGATCTGGGCCAAAGAAGGAGGCAAAGATACCTGGAGTATCAGAAACCTTAGGATCGCTGACGCGGGCCAGGCCATCAAGAGCTGCCATAAAGCCGCCCTTGTTCATGAGTACAGCCGCAATAACAGTGGTAATACCAACCAGCATGATAATACCCTGAATAAAATCGTTGATAGCAGTAGCCATATAGCCGCCAGCAATAACGTAGATGGCGGTAAGCACAGCCATCAGGATAATGCAGACGGAGTAATCAATATCAAAGGCCATGCCGAAAAGCCGTGACAGTCCATTATACAGGGATGCTGTATAAGGAATCAGGAAGATAAAAATAATTGCAGAGGCGCCAATGGTCAGGGCACGGCTGTTAAAACGGCGGCCAAAGAACTGAGGCATTGTAGCTGAATCAAGGTGCTGGCTCATGATACGGGTGCGCCTTCCCAGCACTGCCCAGGCCATAAGTGAGCCGATTATAGCATTACCTATACCGGCCCAGGTAGCAGCAAGGCCATATTTCCAGCCGAACTGGCCAGCATAGCCGACGAAAACTACGGCTGAAAAATATGATGTACCATAGGCAAAGGCTGTGAGCCAAGGTCCGACAGAACGTCCACCCAGCACGAAGCCGTCAACGTCGGTAGTGTGCTTACGGCAATAAAGACCTATGCCGATAAGCACAGCGAAATAAATGAGTAAAATAGCAAGTTTCATTATAAATGCTCCTTACATATAAAAATTTTTTATGCTGCAATAAAGATAGCATATTATACAGTTGTTATCAATATAAAAATACACTAACCTTCTATTGTATAGAAATAGAAAAAAATAAATGCTATACTAAAAGAATGTCAATGAAAAGGAGGGGCATTTATGATTGAGCTGGACAATCTGGTCAAGGAATATACCCGTGAGAATCCTGAGGGGAAAGTGATTACCAATCGTGCCGTAGATGGCTTTTCCTTTTCCGTAAAGGATGGCGAGGTATTTGGCCTGCTGGGACCTAATGGTGCAGGCAAGACCACTACCATTAAAATGCTGATAATGCTGACTGCCGTCACCTCTGGTGAAATACGCTATAACGGAATGAGGCTGAAGGGAAATGAGCGGGAAATTAAAAAGCTCATAGGAGTGGTGCCTCAGCATATAAATTTTGATAATGAGCTTACAGCTGGCGAAAACATGGAGCTTCATGCCAGGCTGCATCGTATACCGAAGGAAAAGCGTCAGCGGCGAATAAAGGAGCTTCTGGAATATGTGGGCCTTAGCGAGATAGTAAATGAAAAAGTAAGGAATCTGTCTGGCGGCATGAAGCGCCGTCTGCTTATTGCCCGCGCACTGATTCATGAGCCGGAAATACTTTTTATGGACGAGCCGACAGTAGCCCTTGATCCTCAGGTAAGAAGAAAAATCTGGTCGCTGATTAAGGAAATGGCTGCCAGTGGCGTAACAATCTTTCTGACAACCCATTACATAGAGGAAGCAGAAAGCCTCTGCGACCGGGTGGCAATTATCAAGTCCGGACGGCTTATAGCTATGGATACGCCAAAGGCTCTTTGCAGCAGTCTCGGCAGGGATACTCTTGAGGAGGTCTTCATTAAGCTCACCGGTGATAAGGAGGGGTGCTGATGCTTTTCGATATATGGACAGTTTTCTGGCGGGACTGGATTGTGCTGAAACGTCGGATGGTAAAGTTTATTTTAAGCCGTATGGTAGCACCTACCCTGTATCTGGTGGCCTTCGGCTGGGGGCTGGGCCGCAGCATTCAGGTGGATAGCGGCACCTATCTGGATTTCCTGGTGCCAGGTATATTGGCTCTGAATTCCATGAACATAAGCTTCAACAGCATAACGCCAGTGCACACAGAAAGACTTTTTTTCAAAAGCCTGGAGGAATATCTTATATCACCTATTAACCCTGATTCCTATGTTATAGGAAAGATGCTGGCACCTATTTTCCGGGGACTTATTTCATCGGCTATTATTCTGGTAATGGCCTGGCTGTTTGGGGCAGACCTCACAATAACCCCATTGTTTCTGGTGATACTTATACTCAACTGCCTTGTTTTTGCTGAAATCGGCTTTCTGGCAGCTATGAAAATTTCATCTCATGAGGAAATGTCACAGGTAAACACCTACATTCTGCTGCCGATGAGCTTTCTCTGCGGCACCTTTTTCAAGACAAGCACCATGCCGGATGTATTCAGATGGTTTATAGAATTCCTGCCGCTGACCCATACCAGCTATCTACTGAGGGGCATTGCTCAGTCTCAGCCGGTGGCTATGGAATCGGTTGCAGTGCTGGTAATATATGCAATATTAGGCTTTCTGCTGTCCAGAAAGGCCTTAGGAGGATTGACACGCTGATGTTTAAAAGACTTTTTCATCAGGCAGAATCCGGTGCTGACTGCTCCAAGCTGTGCTGCACAAAAATAGAAAACTTCACGGTAAAGGCCGGTTCGCTGGTTATTTTTGAAAATGTAAATATTCATGTTCACTGCGGACAGCTCACTGCCCTTATAGGTCCCAATGGTGCGGGTAAAAGCACACTGTTAAAGGCAATTCTGGGAGAGATGCCTCATTCAGGTGAGCTTAAATATGTTGATGCTAAGGGCAAGCATACTGGACATCCAGTTATCGGCTATGTTCCGCAGTATCTGAAATTCGATACCAGTGCGCCATTAAGCGTGCTGGACCTGTTTGCAGCCTGCCTTTACAAGCGCCCGGTGTGGCTTTCTGCATCAGGTCAGCTCAGAAATCAGGTGCTGGAAGAGCTGGCAAGAGTCCATGCGGCTGACCTGATTGACAGACGCCTGGGAGCCTTGTCTGGCGGTGAGCTGCAGCGCGTATTGATGGCACTGGCCCTGAATCCGAAGCCGGACCTGCTGCTGCTGGATGAGCCTGTTTCCGGTGTGGATCAGAACGGACTGGAGCTGTTTTACAGCATATTGGAGGAGCTTCAGGAGAAAGAGGATATGGCAATTATCCTTATTTCCCACGATCTGAATATGGTGGCAAAGCATGCTGATCAGGTGGTTCTTATGGACAAGGGCGTGGTCTGCAGCGGTACGCCAAAGGAGGTATTCAGTCATCCATCAACCAGAAGAATATTTGGTGTGCTGGCTGGCCAGGGCGGCAAGACCAGTGGCACTGGCTTTGAATGGATTGAGCACAAGCGGCATCCAAGAGGCTGTGGCTGTGAGCTTTGCGGATCAGAGGAGGTGCAGGACTGATGGAAAATATCTACTCTCTGCTGGATATGCTGCTGCCTTTTGAATGGCTGGAATACAATTTTATGAAAAATGCCTTTCTGGCAGTACTCCTGATTACGCCATTATTCGGCGTATTAAGCACCATGGTGGTATCAAACCGCATGGCATTCTTTTCCGATTCCTTAGGCCATGCAGCCTTTACAGGCATAGCTATCGGTGCATTGGCAGGCATCATGTCGCCAATGGTTTCCCTGATAGTATTCTCAGTAATTTTTGCGCTGCTTATTACCTATATAAAAAATACCAGCAGTGCTTCAGCAGATACTGTAATAGGTGTATTCTCCTCAGTAGGCATTGCTCTTGGTCTTATGCTTATGTCCTATGGCGGTGGCTTTAACAAGTTTTCCCGCTACCTTATAGGAGACATCCTGAGCATCACCCCGGAGGATCTTGGCTATCTTCTGCTGGTGCTTATAATAGTGCTGGCGGTATGGGGGGGTATCTATAATCAGCTGCTGATTCTTAGCATAAACTCGTCCTTTGCCAGAAGCCGTGGCATGAATCCAATGATGGCAGAATGCATTTTTGCTGTACTGGTTGCTGTGGTAGTGGCAATCAGCATACAGTGGGTAGGCCTTCTGATAATAAACTCCCTGCTGGTCTTGCCAGCAGCTGCTGCCAGGAACGTTGCTTCCAATGCAAGGCAGTATCATTTAATATCCGTAGCCAGTGCCATGATATCAGGTATATGCGGCTTGATTCTGGCAAATTATCTCAATATGGCTGCTGGTGCCACTATTGTTGTAATTGCAGCAGCCATTTTTTTCATAACATTGGCTTTCAAAAGAAAATAGCAAAGGGGCGTCAGCTGACGCCCCTTTGCTATTATATGTTATTCAGGCACACATAGGCTTGTGTCCTATGTATTTTGGGATGCTTGCGAACATAGCTGTGAAATGCCAGCATTTCCTCCTGGGAAATGGAGCTCAGCTTTATGGCCAGATTAAACAGAAGATCATCCCGTATGGCGTAGCAGCCTGTAACCCTGTGAAATGAGGTAAGACTGGGCAGCAGCCTATCAAGGGGGAAGTATGCCTCCTTGGCGATAAATATATAGGCCTTGTCGAAAATAATACTTCCATTGCCGTACATGATGCTGGGAACAAAGGGAATAAGGGAGCTTTTGCGAAGGTAAGTACGTCTTTTCCTGCCATTCAGCAATCTTTCTTTAAAGGATTTTTTGCTTTTTTCCCAAACACATTCTCCCAGATGCATAGTGGTTAACCTTCCTGCAATACTTATGTTGAACTTAAATACAAATAATATTTAGTGTAATAATACTACTTTAATTAGGTAAAAGCAACGGACCATGGTCCTTATATCCATTGCATTGACAAGTCTATTTGTTAGGGGGTATAATACACGGGTGTACACGTTGCATTTTTGCGCTCGTAGTCCAGTGGATAGGACGTTGGCCTCCGGAGCCGAAAGCGTGGGTTCGATTCCCGCCGAGCGCACCAGCTGACTACAACTTTTCCATTCTGTCATTGACTGGTGTGAAACGGTATCCGATAGTAATATTGCTATCGGATACTTTTTTTATAGCATCCTAATAGCTTATGCCCTTGCCACATCAGATTTCAAGAAGAGCTTTGTGCGCTGGTAGGTCTTAATAGGCTGGATATGGCCGTTCTTGATGGCGGCTTATTTTTTTGAACTACCTTATGCGATGTCGGAGCTTCCAGAGGATGAGGTTTGTGACACCTGTCTTTTTTCGGCCGGGAATTATCAGCTGTTTGAGCCTATGCCTCAAATAAGTAAATGCCAATTACCAGGAAATCCCATTAGATCTAAATTAACATATTCCTCATATTCAGCAATCAATCTGCACAGGTTGTTTTGAAAAAATGCTTTGCATTCATTATCAGGCAATCTCCTTGAAAGCATAACGATATATGCAAACAGAGTATTTGTCTTTATTTTTGGATGGCGGAGCAAAAATTGAGGAGTGAAAGCCACAGGCAGAGTCAATGTGTCATTATAAAGCCTGCCAGCATGAGAACATCTATTGCGCAATATAGCCATAGCATGGAGATTATTCTTTAGTATACGCGCTGATGTACCTGCACTGTTAGCGATAGCCTCCTGATCGGAAAGATACATACAGCTGTACAGTTTAGATAATGTGGAAAAGGTCATTATTTCCACAAGAACCCACAAAGGCATTTTATTTTTATATGTCATTATGTGATGTTTAACAAAAGCTGTATCTTTGAAATATTGCTCCTCGGCAGTAATATGTTGTAACAGGCTTGCAAATTTATCAGCTCTATAGTAATTGCTGGGAAGATAATGCTGGTCATATGGAGCTAACGTACACTTTCGCAAGGAAAAGGTATAGGCAATCTTAGTTTTGAAATAAATTTCAACTTTTTCAAGATAAAGTCGCAATAAATTCCGTAGTTTTTCGTCAAATTCGTATATTCTTACAATATTGTCAAAGTCAGTACCAGCAGTATAGTCGCTGGTATTCATTGACACTCGGTATTCCAGAGCATAGCCACTAAAGCGGTAATAATTAATCTTTTTCAAAAATTTTTCCGCTTTTGCTTCATCTGGCACCTGCATACCATGTTCTTTCAATTTGGCTATTTGTTGTTTTATGTCTAATGGTTGCTTCAAAAACATAGAATAAGTCCTTTTTTGGAGAAAATAAGAAAGCCGGGACTAAATCCCGGCTTGGCCCCCATATCGCAAAAGCGACCTTGGGCAGCTCTGTTAGATACAGTATATCTTACCGGGTAAAAAAATGCAATATATATTTCATTGGTGTTGAAGCTGAAAAAATCATTCCTTTCATCACCTTATGCTATGTCGGAGCTTGTAGAGGATGAGGTTTGTTACACCTGTCTTTTTCCGGTCGGGAATTCAACATATCGTTGGGACAAGGAAAAGAAACAGTCTCGGGAAAAACGTATACCTGATATATATACCAAACTGTTGTCAGTAGCATTCTATCTCATTTTAGAGGATAATAACCCACTGTACAGATTTGAAAAATGGAATCTCACTGCGAGAATACAGGCTTTATGAGAGGCCATAGGCCTTTTTTTATTGCAGGGTCCAAGCTATTATGATAAAATTTTAGATTATGGATTTTATTATTAAATAGGAGAGAAATGCAAAATGTTTCAATACATATCATCCTCGCCAGCTGACACAGCGAGGATAGCAACTCTGATAGGAGAACGGGTACCAGCAGGGACAGTGTTCTGCCTGGATGGTGATCTTGGTGCGGGCAAAACCCTCTTTGTGCAGAATATGGCTAAGGCAATGGGGGTAGAGTCTGAGGTGACCAGCCCGACCTTTAACCTCATGAATATTTACGAGGGCACCAGCCGTATTTTTCATTTTGATCTCTATAGACTGGAGCAGGAATATGAGCTGGAGGACATCGGCTTTTTCGAGTATGTCAATGATCCTGAGGCCGTAGTTGTCATAGAGTGGGCTGACCGCTTCTTTGATGCTATGCCGGAGGATTATGTGCTCATAGAAATCCAGCGTTCAGAGGATGACGAAAACAAGCGCCTTATATCCTTCTCCCAGAGAGGCGAGCTTTATGAGGCGTTCTTTAAGGAGATGGAGGAGCTGTGCCAATACTAGCAATAGACACATCCACAATGGTTTCCAGCGTGGCTGTGGGAGATAAAAAGAAGCTGGCTGCTGAGCTTACAGTGCAGACAAGGCTGACTCATTCTGAGACCCTTATGCCGCACATACAGCAGGTTATGGAAATGGCTGGTATCAGACGTGAGGAGCTTGACGCTGTAGCTGTAAATATTGGCCCAGGCTCATTTACCGGCCTGAGAATAGGCTTAGGAGCAGCTAAGGCTATGGCCTATGCCCTTGATATACCCCTTATTGGAGTTCCTGCCATGGTGGTGCTGGCCTGGCAGACTCAGGCACCAGGTATCAGGCTGGTGCCATTAATTGATGCCCAGAAGGGAAATGTATATACCGCATCCTATATCTGGGAGCCTGCAGCTGAAAATGGCCAGACAGCCCTTAAGCTTACCTGCCAGGAGGCAATAAATGTAAAAGCCCTGCAGGAGGTGCTTGATCAGCTGGCTGCCGATGGTGGGCTGGCAATGGTGTCTGGAGATATGGCAGCCAAGAAGGCAGCTATGCTGGCTGAGCAGGGAAGGCTTCCTGAAAACATTATTCTGGCAGAAGCTCAGGCAATGATGCCTAGAGCTGCCTGTGTGGCAATAGCAGCAGCACATCGCCTAGAGGCTGGGGATTATGAAATGAGCGCAGTTATGGATATGGAGCCTATCTACATCCGCCGTTCTGAGGCCGAGGAGCTTTGGGAAAAGCGTCAGGCCAAGCTGGCAGCTGAGGCTGGAGAACAGGCAGAGCTATGAAAATAGAAATACGTGCTATGGTACCAGAGGATGCTGATCAGGTGGCAGCTGTAGAGGAGCAGTGCTTTGCAATGCCTTGGTCAAGGCAGTCCTTCTGGGAGGAAGCCAGCCATCAGGAGACCATTTATCTTCTGGCAATTGATAGGGATAACAATGACCAGGTAGTGGGCTACGTGGGCTGCTGGGTGCTGAGCGGTGAAGGGGATATTACCAATGTAGCTGTGGCACCAGCCTATCGCCGCAAGGGTGTGGCAAGAAAAATCCTGGAGCGGCTGATAGAGCTCCTTAAGGAGCAGCAGGTAACAGCGGTTACCTTGGAGGCCAGGGCCTCGAACACACCAGCTATAGCACTCTACCAGAGCTTGGGATTCAAAAGCGTAGGCCTGCGTCCTAGGTATTATACCAATCCGGTAGAGGATGCCGAAATCATGTGGAAAACAGATATGACCTAAAAGGTACGGAGATAAATTATGGAAGAGAAACTTACTCTGGCAATCGAATCAAGCTGTGATGAAACATCAGCGGCAGTGCTTCGTGGCGGACGCACTGTCCTGTCCAACATAATTGCCACCCAGATTCCTGTTCATCAGAAATTTGGCGGTGTGGTGCCTGAAATTGCATCCAGAAAGCATATTGTAAATATAATGCCTGTAATAGATGAAGCTATCAGCAAGGCTGGCGTAGAGCTCAAGGATATTGACCAGGTGGCCGTGACCTATGGCCCCGGTCTGGCAGGAGCTCTGCTGGTGGGTGTATCTGCCGCAAAATCTCTAGCCTTTTCACTGGATGTACCTCTTATCGGTGTTAATCATCTGGAAGGCCACATATTTGCCAACTTTATCAGCCACCCTGACCTTAAGCCGCCATTTGTGTCGCTGGTGGTATCAGGAGGACATACCTCCCTGGTTCACGTAAAGGGTTACAACAGCTTTTCTCTTATGGGACAGACCCGCGACGACGCAGCTGGTGAGGCCTTTGATAAGGTGGCTAGGGTAATGGGACTGCCATATCCAGGAGGTCCGCAGATAGACCGTCTGGCTAAAGAGGGCAACCCTGAGGCCATTGATTTTCCTAAGGCGCTGCAGAACAAGGGAAATTATGAATTCAGCTTTAGCGGCCTTAAATCTGCTGTACTGAATTATCTCAATAGCATGAAGCTCAAGGGCATTGAGGTAAACAAGGCAGATGTAGCAGCTTCCTTTCAGAATACTGTCATTGAGGTGCTGATAGGCAAGGCACTGCAGGCAATAAAGGAAACCGGCTGCAATACCCTGGTGCTGGCTGGCGGCGTAGCAGCCAACAGCTCCCTAGAAGCACGACTCAGGGCAGCAGCTGAAAGAAATAATATCCGTTTCTGTTATCCAGATAAAATTCTCTGCACAGATAATGCCGCTATGATAGGCTGTCGTGGCTATTATCAGGCGGAGGCTGGCAGTTTCAGCAATCTTTATCTGAATGCAGTACCAGGACTTGCTCTTCAGGATGTCTGATAGAGAGGCTGATATATATGGAAAATTTCTTATCTCTGTGCAGAAATTATACAAATCTGAATGCCGTTCAAAGCGAGCTTTTAAGGCGAATGAATACCTGCTTTCCATTTATAGCCGATCTTTCTCATGCACATTTGAGCCTATATGTCAGATGCAGGGATAAAAATCTGTTTATGGTATTAGATCATCACAAGCCTCATACCTACTACAGTCCGGTGGAGCTGCCGGAGGCAGGCAGGATTATTTCCAGGGTTGAGGAGCCTCTGGTGGATTATACCTTTTCGGCCAGAAAAACCATTCATGGCAAGAGGGAAATAAATGCCTCCACTTTTCTGGATATGTATACCTTTCTCGTTAAGGAAAATTCCGAGATAATAGCTGTCATCTCCTTGGAAACCAGTCATGGCTATATGGAGCGGCAGACCTATCACCATATATTGAAGGCAGTAGAGTGCATGCTGCTGTATTGCCGCAAGCCGCTGGATGCTACAATGTTCAGGCCTATTGCCGCAGGTGATGGCATTATTCTCTGTGATAAAAATAATAGGGTGGTTTACGCTAATTCGGCTGCCATCATGATATATAAGTCACTGGGGGTCAATTTCCTTATCGGTCATCTACTGGCTGAAAGACAGCTGAGCCTCAACATAAAAAGCGAGACCGTAACTACCAGCCGGCCCCATGAAAAGGAGCTTCAGATAGGTGATATGGTGCTTCTTCAGCGGGACATCAAGCTGGAGGATGGCGGTAATCTGCTAGGCAGCATTGGTATAGTATCCGATGTTACAGAGGTCCGCAAGAAGGAGCGGGAAATAAAGGTACAGTCGGCAGTCATTCAGGAAATACACCACCGGGTAAAAAACAATCTTCAGACCATAGCAAGCCTTCTAAGGCTTCAGGCAAGACGCTCTAAAACTGAAGCAGTGCGTGAGGCACTGAAGGAAAGCGTAAACCGTATATCCAGCATCGCCATAGTTCACGAGTACCTGTCACAGCAGCAGAACGAGGATATAAATGTCATCAGCGTTGCCAGGAGTATTATGGAAAATGTCTGCCATTCTATGCTGTCGGGAGATTTTCAGCTCACAACAGAGCTTAAGGGCGATGAGGTGGTGCTTTCATCAAAAAACGCCAGCAAGCTGGCACTTATAATAAATGAGCTTATCCTGAATTCTATTGAGCATGGCTTTGAAGGAAGAAGCTCCGGCGTTATTTCTATTGACGTAGCAGAGAATGATGACGAATATGAAATCAAATTCCGGGATGATGGAAACGGGCTGCCAGAGGGATTTGATCTGACAGAGGTAAGAAAATCCCTGGGGCTCTACATAATAAAGACACTGGTGACCGAAGAAATGGGCGGTAGCTTTACCATGCAGAATGATAGGGGCTGTCTGGCAAAAATAGTAATACCGAAGCAAGAAGGGCGGAGTTGAGCAGTGAAAGCCTTAAAAATTGTAATTGCCGATGATGAATCCATAATCCGTATGGACCTTAGAGAAATCCTGGAGGAAGCCGGGCATACCGTTGTGGCAGAGGGTATAAACGGCCAGCAGGCACTTGAGCTTGTAAGAAAGCACAAGCCAGACCTTGCTATCCTTGACGTAAAGATGCCAGAAATGGATGGTATCACTGCAGCAAGATTGATTTACGAGGAAAATCTGGCCCCAGTAGTTCTTCTTACCGCCTTCAGCCAGCCAGAATTCGTAGAAAAGGCCAGTGAGGCTGGAGTACACGCTTATCTGGTCAAGCCAGTGCAAGAAAATAACCTGTTCCCGGCCATAGAGGTAGCTCTTTCACGCTATCACGATATGCTCAATCTGGAAGACGAGCTGTTCAAGGTGAAGAATACCTTGGAAAGCCGTAAGGTGCTTGATCGTGCCAAGGGCCTGCTGATGGATGCCTACAATATCAGCGAGCAAGAGGCTTTCCGTAAAATCCAGAAATACAGCATGGCCAAAAGAAAGAGTATCAAGGAAGTAGCCGAGATGATTATTGAATCCGCTAAGAAATAACCATCTTTGACTTTTTGAACAAAGTTATTGACTTTTTGACTTAAATGTAATATTATAATACATGAAGTTAGCACTCACAGGTATAGAGTGCTAATAAAAGGATCTATAATCCATTTATACAGGAGGAATAAATTATGTTAAGACCATTAGCAGACAGAGTAATCATCAAGGTAGCAGAGGCTGAGACCAAGACCGCTAGCGGCATCATCCTGGCAGACACCTCCAAGGAGAAGCCTATGAAGGGTGAGGTTATTGCTGCAGGCCCTGGCGCTTATCAGAATGGTACCCTGGTTCCTATGGATGTAAAGGCTGGCGACAAGGTGGTATATTCCAAGTATGCTGGCAACGAGATAAAGATTGAGGGCACTGATTACCTCATCGTTCGTCAGAGCGACATCCTGGCTGTTGTAGAGTAATTTAGAAATCGGAGGCATGTATAAAATGGCAAAGCAGATTTTATTTAATGAAGAAGCTCGTCGTGCTCTGGAGAAGGGCGTAGATGCATTAGCAAATGCTGTAAAGGTTACCCTTGGACCAAAGGGCCGCAACGTAGTACTGGACAAGAAGTTCGGTGCACCTACCATCACCAATGATGGTGTTACCATCGCTCGTGACATCGAGCTGGAGGATCCATTTGAGAACATGGGTGCACAGCTGGTACGCGAGGTTGCTACCAAGACCAACGACATCGCTGGTGACGGTACCACCACCGCTACTCTCCTGGCGCAGGCTATGATTCATGAGGGTATGAGAAACGTTGCTGCTGGTGCAAACCCAATGGTTCTGAAGAAGGGTATTGAGACTGCAGTTAAGACTCTGGTTGAGGAAATCAAGTCCATTTCCAAGCCTGTAGAGTCCAAGGAAGCAATCGCTCAGGTTGCTACCATTTCCTCCGCTGATGAGGAAATCGGCCAGTACATTGCAGATGCAATGGAGAAGGTAGGCAAGGAAGGCGTTATCACTGTAGAGGAGTCCAAGGGTATGGAGACCAACCTCTCCGTAGTTGAGGGCATGCAGTTTGATCGCGGCTATATTTCCCCTTACATGGTTACTGACACTGACAAGATGGAAGCAGTAATGAACGATCCTTTCATCCTGATTACCGATAAGAAGATCTCCACTGTAAACGACATCCTGCCAATCCTGGAGCAGGTTGTAAAGATGGGCAAGGAGCTGGTTATTGTAGCTGAGGATCTTGATGGCGAGGCTCTGGCTACTATCGTTGTAAACAAGCTGCGCGGTACCTTCAGGGCTCTGGCAGTCAAGGCTCCTGGCTTCGGCGATCGCAGAAAGGCAATGCTGGAGGATATCGCAATCCTCACCGGCGGCCAGCTGATTTCCGAGGAGCTGGGCCGTAAGCTGGACAGCGTTACCATTGAGGACCTGGGCCGTGCCCGTCAGGTACACTCATCCAAGGAGAATACCACTATTGTTGACGGTATGGGCAGCAAGGACGAGATCGCAGCTCGCGTTGAGCAGATTAAGAAGCTCATTGCTGACACTACCTCTGATTTCGACAAGGAGAAGCTCCAGGAGCGTCTGGCAAAGCTCTCTGGCGGCGTAGCTGTAATCGAGATCGGTGCTGCTACCGAGGTAGAGATGAAGGACAAGAAGCTGAGAGTAGAGGATGCACTGAACGCTACCCGCGCTGCAGTTGAAGAGGGTATCGTAGCAGGTGGCGGCACTACCTTCATCGATATTCTGCCTGCTCTTGATAAGCTTGAGGCTGAGGGCGATGTAAAGACTGGTATCAACATTGTACGCCGTGCAATTGAGGCGCCAGTTCGTCAGATTGCTGACAATGCCGGCATGGAGGGCTCCGTAGTAGTTGCTGATGTTAAGAAGGCAGCTGTTGGTGTAGGCTATGATGCGTACAAGGGCGAGTATGTAGATATGATTGCAAATGGTATCGTAGATCCTGCAAAGGTTACCCGTTCTGCTCTGCAGAATGCAGCAAGCATTGCAGCTATGGTTCTTACCACTGAGACCCTGGTAGCAGATAAGCCAGCTCCAGAGGGTGCAGCTCCAATGGGCGGTGCACCAATGGGCGGTATGCCTGGTATGATGTAATCAGCCACCAATTGTATATTGAAAAGGACCGCAAATGCGGTCCTTTTTTTGTATATTGAAAACCACGCGATAGTCGCGTGGTTCCGGAAAGCTTTTAGCT
>CAMCDL010000005.1 GCA_945873565.1 uncultured Selenomonadaceae bacterium
CACCGAAAGCCCCTACTGTTATTTTAATAATCATATTAGCCACCTTTGTACTCAAAACAAAAAAAGGACCAGCCTAAGCTGGTCCTAAAACTCTTAATTCTGCTATCAGTTGCCTGCAGCCTTTCTTACTACATCGTAGTTGGAATCCTCTGCTGCAACGAAGCCGTTAATCTTAGCGCCCTTCATAGCATTGCCACACTGTGCATTACCCTCAACAGTTGCCTCAAATGCATTCTTCAGCTTAGCAATAACATCTGCTGACATGCCAGGAGCTGCTGCGATTGCATCCTTTGGAATAGGATCAGTCATGAAGATAATATCCAGTCCGTTTGCTGCTGCTGGGCCGGCTGCATCGAATGCCTCAGAGTAGGTTGCACCTGCCTGAATCTCTCCATTGAGAACTGCCTCAATAACCTTGTTATGGCTGCCCATGAAGCGGGTGCTGCCGAAGTAGGTATCTGGGTTTTTGCCAGCCTCTACCAGAGCTGCCTTTGGATATACATAACCAGAAGCGGACTTCTTATCAACGAAGCCGAAGCTTACGCCTCCCAGATCCTCAAGTGACTTCAGGCCGCTGCCCTTCTTCGCAATGATATAACCGGTATAGGAGGTTGCATTATTAACCTTTGGAGTTACGAGAGGAGTAATGTCTGCATTATTCTTTGCGGATACATATGCAGCTGGGGAGAACCAGCCTACATCTGCAGTACCACCTGCTAATGCATTACCCAGGGCCTCATAGTCAGATACGATAACACATCTGCCCTTCAGACCGCACTTTGCAGCAACGCTTTCAAGAATTGGTACATAGGTCTCCTTAATCTTGGCAGGAGCGGTGAATGGGTTAACTGCGAAAATAATTTCATCAGGCTTCTTGAACTTTGCAGCAGCCTTCTGCATAACATCAGCAACCTTGAGTATATCGCCAGCGTAGCCGCTGATGGTCTCCATATTTGCCTGCTGATGAGAAATGCTCTCACTGGTCTCACGGGTGTTACCAGCAATATCTACAGTAGACTGGCCAATGGTCTCAATAACCTTTGCCATCTCATCGGTGGTGTCACGCTGCTTATTGGACATCATGCAGAGACGATCCACAACAGTCTCGATGGTATGGATATCATCTACCATCTCATGCATAGCAGATGCGGACTCACTTGCCATGGACTCAACAGTTTTAAGACGCTTGCTGCCTTCCTGCATGCTCTTAGTAACGCCTGCAGTAGTGCCAGTAATCTCACGTACGATTTCCTCGATTTCCTTAGTGGTTTCCTCAGACTCAGCTGCCAGCTTACGAACTTCCTCAGCTACTACAGCGAAGCCCTTGCCATGCTCACCAGCACGAGCTGCCTCGATTGCAGCATTCAGTGCCAGAAGGTTGGTCTGGGATGCAATACCACGGATCTTCTCCACGAAGTTTGCAATCTTCTCAGATGCGTTGTTAAGCTCATCAATATCATTAACTGCAGACTGTACAACATCACCTACGCTCTGAATTGCCAGGCTTACCTCATTGATATTCTTCTGATGCTTTTGAGCCAGTGAAGTGGAATCCTTGCAGTGCTCAAGGCTGCTGGTAGCAGTCTCGGAAACGCTGCTTGCTGCAGATGCAATTTCCATAACGCCAGCGGATGCCTCCTCCAGGCTGCTTGCATTGCCCTCAGACTGACGGCTGATATCTACTGCCAGGGAATCCAGCTTGTTGAGAGCGGTCTTGAAATTGTTAAGACCCCACAGGAGCTGCTGAGAAGAAAACGCCATTTCCTCAGAAATACCCAGCATATCAACATCTGCATCAACAGGAGCTGCTGCTACACGCTGTGCTGGAGTAGGAGCTGCTGGTGCAGGCTTTGCTGCTGGAGCAGGAGCTGCTCCCAGTTCGCCGGCCATGCTGTTAATAGCTACCGCCCCTAAGCCTCCACCGACAATAACACCAAGGATGATACCACCCAGTGCTCCAGCTACTGAAGACACCAGCGCACCTGCTATACAGCCAGCCGCCGTGCACAGAACCTGGCACATAATGAGCTTGTTTTTCATGTTTTTCCCCTTCCTTTTCTTTTATGAAATTACCTACAATTTAACTACTTAATCAGGATTTACAGGCCTAAAATCTGCGAACACGCGAAAATACATAAACCTATGCTGGCTCCCACAATGGATCCATTCATGCGTATCCACAAAAGATCTGTTTCAACCTTGTCATAAACTAGGCTATTTACCTGTTTATCAGTCATTGTAGCAAGAACTTCCCGAACTATATTACCCAACATATCCTGGGCCTGCAAAAGGCCTCTGGCAGCTACATCGTAGCACAGCCTGCTAACCTCAAGCTTTAAAGGCTCGGACTCTGATAGCAGGGCAGCCCAATGGGCTATAGCCTGCCTGATCAGCAGCCTGGTATCTTCATCTGCCCGGTTTTCCTGTATGGACAATGAAGCAATACACATTCTTATAGTCCTTTCGGAAATTAAATTCTTCTTTAATGCCTCTAATTCCTGCTTGATTTCTAAATTTTCTTTAAAAATTTTTAAGGAATCAGCAAAAGCAGCCAGCACTATTCTCTGCCGGTCTGATCCAGCCACCATAAGCTCCTCCAGAAGCTGCAATATGTGCCTCTGAACCAGTCCTGCAGCCTCAGGAATATTAAGAATATTCATCGACTGGGCCATTCCTGCCATCATCATGGCAACAGAACCTGATAGCTTTTTCTCCTTAAAAGCTTCAAGCTCAGCTATTACATAGCTTTTGAATTCATTGCTTTCTGCCATTGAATAAAGCCTGCAGGCTGCTTCCCTCAGAGCTGCCTGAGCCCTAGGGCTGTCCTCCAGACCGCTTCCCAGTTCCTCTATCAGGCTATCAGCTGGGTATTTCTGAATTTTTTCATATATTTCGCCAGCCAGTACATCAGCCTTGCTTTTAAAAAAACTGTCCGTCCTGTCAAAAATCATCTCAGCCAGCTTATCCTGCACAGCTTCTTCAGCCAGCTTAGCTGCTATTATGGCTCCGAAATCCATTCCCTTAGCCTTAGACAGCAGCTTCTTCTGAGAAAAGAATTCCTTCTTCAACATTTCGCCAGTAGCATCCATAAATTGCTGGCGTCTTCTCGGAAGAATTGCTGTATGATATGGAAAGCCTAATGGCTTTTCAAAAAGAGCCGTCACCGCAAACCAGTCGGCAATACCGCCCACCAGGGCTGCTTCCATACAGAACATGAACCCCTTAGCCAGGACATTGCCAGGATATTGTATATTCATGCACAATGAAAATACAAACATCACGGCAGCAGCCAGCAGGGTTTTATCAGCCTTATTCCAATTATGCCAAATCATCCTGCCACCATCCCAACTATATAGGCTGCAGCATAAAGCAGCATACCTGCCATACACCCCACCACTGAGCCGTTTATACGGATCATCTGCAGGTCATCATTCACCTTTGTCTCAGTAAATTCAACCAGCTCCTCATCAGAAAGCTCATTCAGTCTTTCCTCTACCATAGCAGCTATCACATCATGATGCTTTTCAAGGCCGTCTCTTATCCATGCCTTCAATGCAGAATCAGCCTTGAGCTGCCACTGGCGGCTAATTTTGAATTCATTCAGCTTATCAGCCACAGCTTCTGCTGTCCAGTGCCTGAGCTGCTCCATATTATCTGCCAGCTTGGATCTCAGCCACTCTGCGGTTATCTTTTCCAGCCTTTCCTTATCCAGAATTCTATTCTTCAGGTCTTCAAACAACCCTGCAGCCTCTGGACCTCTAGCAAGCTTGGCAAGAGCCTCATTAAGCCAGCTGATTGCTGCCTCCCTCCTTAGCCCTCCAGCTTCAGTTTCCAGGCTATCAAGAAGCTCCTCAGCCTTGCCCATTACTGTATCCATAAGGCTGTTTGCATCAAACTTCATAAGAGCCATAGCAAAGGAACGGCTTGGAACCGCCTCCCTATAATCTGACAGTATCTTTTCCAGAAGTGAATGCATCATGTCCTTCAAAGCCTGATCATCCTTCAGTTTCCTGGCTATTTTCAGCAATATTGAAAATACTCTCTCAGCTGTCTCCCGGCTGGACACTTTATCTGTCAGCTGCTTATACAGCTCCTCAGATGGTCCCTTTTCCACCAGTCCTATAACAACTGGAGACATTCTCTTGGCAATGGCTTCAGCATCTAGCGACTTTATAGATTCGCAGGCAATATTTTCCGCTGCTGTAATTATTCTGTTGTAGCCTGATGCGTCCAGATAGGCCAGCATCAGCTGCGAGGTATCATTCTTTTCCACGAACCTCATAATGTTTTCCGCACTTAAAAGATCATCAGCTGCAAAGTCAACTACAGCCTGCATTATCCGCTGGCGGTTTCTTACAAGTATATTAGTCCTGAAGGAAATTCCCAAAGGCTTCCTGAACAGCGCGGTAACAGCAAACCAGTCAGCAAGACCGCCTATAGTAGCAGCCAGAAACCCGTTATGCACCAGGCCGCCCAGAAAGCTGCCAGCAGAAAATGGCTGTGTCGCCACTGCGCCAGCAATGCTTATCCCCAGGGCCATAGTAGCCATGCTCTTCTTTTTCATTATGCCTTTACCCTATCTGTATTCCTGGCCTTGTCCTTAGCTACGCTAAGCATCAGCTTGATACGATTCAGCTGATTAACCTCGCTGGCACCAGCATCGCAGTCTATTGCCAGAATATTTGCTTCTTTATAGTGACGTCTCAAATCATGTACTACACCCTTGCCGGTAATATGATTTGGCAGACAGCCGAAAGGCTGCAGGCATACAACATTAGGCACTCCGTTCTCAATAAGCTTCACCATCTCGCCAGTAAGGAACCAGCCCTCGCCAGCCATATTGCCCAGAGATACATGACGCTCAGCCATATCAGCCACCGCCTGAATCTTGTGCGGCGGCAGAAACCTTCTGCTATTCTTCATCGCCTTCCTTACTGGACGGCGATAAAAATCCATCAATCCTATAAAGGCCTGTGCCACCAGCTTGCTCTTCAGCCCGCCATCAAGGAGCCTTCTCTTGACAATAGGATCATAGGCGCAATACATGAAGAAGTCCATGAAGTCTGGCATAACTACCTCTGCCCCTTCTTCTATCAGCACCTGCTCAAGATTATTGTTTGCCAGCGGATGATACTTTACCAGTATTTCGCCGACTATACCCACCTTCGGCTTCCACATATCCTCATGGATAGGCAGTGCCTCAAAATCCTTGATTATATTCCGGATATTCCTGGAAAATTTATTATAGCTGCCATCTGCCAGCTCTTCCTTGGCCAGCTCCATCCACTTGCGGTACAGTGACTCTGTAGCACCTGGCTCTACCTCATAAGGCAGGCAGCGATTTCTGACATTCATCAGCACATCGCCATAAACAACTGACTTTATAGAGTCTATAAGGTTTTCCCTAGTAGGAGAAAATGCATCTGTTTCAAGGCCCCAGCAGGCAAATACCGGAATCTGCGGATATCCGGCGTCCTTCAGTGCCATACGCAGCACATTAATGTAGTTGGTAGCACGGCAGGCTCCGCAGGTCTGGAACAGCATCAGCGACGTATTGTCCGGGTCACACTCGCCATTCTTTATGGCATTTATAAGCTGTCCAATAACCACAATAGCTGGATAGCACATATCATTGTTAACATATCTTAGTCCAACATCCACAGAATCTCGTGGCAGGTCAGGAATAATCACATTATAGCCATGCTTGTTCATCACATGCAACAGAAGCTCAAAATGAATAGGTGCAAGCTGTGGTGCAAATATAGTATGCTTCTTAGCACACTCCTCCGTAAAGTAAGGACGTTCAGGAACAATTACGTCCTGATATGGCACCGGCCTTCTTCTGGACAGAGCCGCCATCAGCGATCTCAAGCGGATGCGGGCAGCACCAAGATTGCTCACATCATCCAGCTTTATCATGGTATAGATACGCTCATGTTCCTCAAGAATGGACTTTACCTGGCCTGTAGTGATTGCATCCAGTCCGCAGCCAAAAGAGCTGAACTGAATCATGGTGACATTGTCATGCTCCGCAGTAAAATGTGCTGCATGATACAGTCTTGCATGGTAACTCCACTGATTAACAATTTTTAAGGCCTCATCCTTAACCGGCATATGGTATACAGAATCCTCAGAGATTATAGGCAGCTCATAGGACTGTATCATCTCAGGAATTCCATGATTTATTTCAGGATCAACGTGATATGGACGGCCTGCCAGAAGTATTACCTGCTGATGATTCTTCTCAGCCTCATGCAGTATTTCCTTACCCTTCTGCCTTACATCCTCCCGATAATGTTCCAGCTCTGTATAGGCAGCCTCGCAGGCCTTCCTGATATCTGCAGCCGGAATCCCTTCCTGCTTGGATAGCTCCTCTATCAGGCGGTCTGCCATTCTCTTCTGGTCGTTTATTGGCAGGAATGGCTGCATAAATTTTATATTCTTCTCCCGCAGGATATCCATATTCCCGCGGATATTTTCTGCATAAGATGCCACTACAGGACAATTATAGTTATTATCAGAAACATGGCACTCATCATTCATATTATACGGCAGGCATGGATAGAAAATCTTATCCAAGCCATGCTCAGCCAGGTCCATGATATGACCGTGAACCAGCTTGGCCGGGTAGCATAAGGAATCAGATGGCACTGTAGCCATCCCCTTATAATACAGCTGGGCTGATGATTCACCGCTCAGCACAACCTCATAGCCTAACTGAGTAAAGAATGTGTGCCAGAATGGATAATCCTCATACATATTCAGCACCCTTGGAATGCCTATGCGGCCTCTAGGTGCTGGCGATACCGATTCATAATGATTAAACAGCCTGTCATATTTATATTTATATATATTGGCAGTGCTGGAGCTTTTCTTTTCCTTGCCCGCCCCGCGCTCGCATCTGTTGCCAGTGAAATATCTGCCACCATCAGGAAAAAGCTGGGCTGTAACCAGGCAGGAATTTCCACAGCCATGACAGCGGAAGGAATTGGTCTTTACAGTAAATTCAGACAGCGCCTCCGCTGGCAGCAGTGAGGAACGCTGCCCCTTGCTTTCCAGAGCCAGTATAGCTGCACCATAGGCACCCATAAGCCCGGCAATATCCGGACGGATTACATCCTTTTCCAGCAGCAGCTCCATAGAGCGGAGCACAGCATCATTAAGGAATGTACCTCCCTGCACCACAATATGACTTCCTAAGGATGAGACATCCTTCAGCTGCATTACCTTAAACAAAGCATTTTTTATAACAGAAAGAGCAATGCCTGCTGAGATATCGCCTACCTCAGCCCCGTCCTTCTGTGCCTGCTTTACCTTGGAATTCATAAAGACTGTACATCTTGTACCCAGGTCAACTGGTGCCTTGGAGCTTACAGCCAGCTGAGCAAATTCACCAGCTGACAATCTCAGGCTCTGAGCAAAATTCTCGATAAATGAGCCGCAGCCTGCTGAACATGCCTCATTCAATATTATGCTGCCTATATTACCCTTGCTTACATAGAAGCATTTCATATCCTGTCCGCCAATATCCAGCACAAAGGATACATCTGGGCAAAATTCCTGCGCTGCCCTCAGATGAGCAAAGGTTTCTACTTCGCCGCTGTCAGCATGCAGGGCCGCCTTTACTATGCCCTCGCCATAACCGGTTGCCACGCAGGATGCTATATAGGTATTCTCATTCATAGCCCCATAAAGCTCCCTGAGTTCCTTTATAACAGTCTGCAGCGGTGAGCCCTGATTACTGCCATAGGATGTATACAGCAGCTCCTTGCTTCTTCCTATTGCCGCCAGCTTAGTAGTAGTTGAACCGGCATCTATTCCTATATACAACGGACCACTATACTGAGAAAGATCTCCCTTTGGCACTGTATTCTTCTTGTGCCTTTCCTGAAATGCTTTATAATCAGCCTCGTTCTTAAACAGCACAAAATCAGCCTGACGGCTTTCTGCCGCCACAGCCTCCTCTGCTTTTTTTATGCTGTTTTCCAGAATCCCCATATCTACAATCCGGGCCTCATCAGAACGGGCTGCACCAATGGCCACAAAATAATTTGCATCACTGACATCAGCTACCTGAGAAGACTCCAGCTTCAATGTCACTATAAAACGCTTCTTGAGGGCAGGCAGAAAATGCAGCGGACCTCCCAGGAAAGCCACTTTGCCATCAATAGGCCGTCCCTGCGCCAGGTTAGATATTGTCTGATTAACCACCGCCTGGAAAATTGACAGCGCTATATCTGCCTTAGGTACACCGTCATTCATCAGGGCCTGTACATCAGTCTTTGCAAACACGCCACAGCGTGAGGCAATGGTATATACCTGTGTCCCCTTTTCTGCCAGAGCATTAAGACCTGCAGCATCAGTAGATAGCAGGGACGCCATCTGATCTATAAAGGAGCCTGTACCGCCTGCGCATACTCCGTTCATGCGCTGCTCTGGTGCCTCTCCGAAATAGGTTACCTTAGCATCCTCACCGCCCAGCTCCACCACTGTGTCGGTATCTGGAATGAGCTCCCTTACTGCAGTAGCACAGGCCATTACCTCCTGAACAAAAGGAAGCCCGATACGCTCGGCAATTCCCATTCCAGCTGAGCCGGTAAGTGCCAATGAAAAGCTGTTTTCCTTTATTATTCTGCCAATCTCTGACAGCTTATTCTTTAATACAGAGTTGATTTCCGAAAAATGACGGGCATAATCCTTATATATAAGCTCGTTTTCCCTGTTCAGAACCACAACCTTTATCGTAGTGGAACCAATATCGATTCCAACACGCAAAAGTGAATTCATTATTACACCACCTGAAACATAGATATTATATATAAAGCTTTAAAAATAAAGCTATTAGTCCACCCTTTATTATACCAAAAACTATCATAAATGTATACGAACAGTAAAAGGTGTCCTGAAAAAATCACTATATAGTTCAGGTAATTTCATTGCCAACTGACGAAGGTTTGCTGCCAGAACATCCTGTGCCAGCATTTCCTGTATCGGGCTAAGACATCCTCCCCGCATATCCCTGGACTTCAGGTAATCAGCCAGCTTTACTATTACCGGCACCCTTCCCCTGTCCTTTATTTCCCGCAGCAGCCCCTGCCCGCCTGAGCTGAAGGCCAGCACTCTGGCATAAAGCGGTCCTTCATCAAAAAAGCTCTCCATTCTTTCCTGGCTAAGCCTTAATAGCACATACATAAGCAGGCGCTGCAGCCTGGTAGCCGCATAGCGCTTTGTCTGCAGTAAGGAAATCAGGCTATTATAGTTTTGCGCATCAAATGCCTTGCTTAATAGTGCATTTTCCAGCCCCTCTCCCATGGTGTATATATCCGCCAGCTGTTTCTTGTTCAGCATCTGAAGCTCATAAAGAAGCATCATAAACAGACGATTTATATCACAAATGTTTTTTTCATCAAGCTCCTTCAGCTGTCCCAGTGTCTCCTCTGGAACTGCTGCCGCAATGCTGTCAAGATTCCCCCTCATAACGCTGCTTCTTATTGCTGCCCCTGATGAAAATCCATCCGCTCCGGGAGCTGCCTCATTATGCCCTGCTCCCTGCCTTGGAATAATCATTGGTTCCATAACCGCACCAGTTTTTTTCAGCGCCCGCAAATACTCTATACCCAGTATAGTATTAGGCTCCCGCAGCAGCTCGCCTGATATCCCCAATTCCTGCCTTACAGCTGCTTCCATTGCTGCCGCATAGGACTTGCCAGAATCAAGGCCTTCCCTGAGAGCAGCTTTCACAGACTCCGCTTCCATGGCCTCAGCCAGATGCCTAACAGTACTGCAATCAGTACCCTGGGTACCAAATGCCAGATAGTCCGCACCACCGATGCGGTTCAAAAGCTCTACTCCGCCCCAGGCAAAGCCCTCGGCACTCTGCACAGCAAAAACTGCTGGAAGCTCCAGCACAAGATCAGCCCCATTTAATACAGCTGCTCTGGCCCGCTGCCATTTATCAAGAAGCGTCAGCTCCCCCCGCTGGGTAATGCTGCCGCTCATTACTGCCACAATACGGCAGTCTCCCAGCTGCTTTTTTATCTGCTGCAGCTGATATCTGTGTCCGTTATGAAAAGGATTATACTCTGCTATTACGCCGACTGTCTTCATAAAGCATCACCTGACCAAAACATATAGAAATGGACCGCCTGAAGGCGGCCCAATAAACAATCCTGATTAAATATCTTCCAGCTGCCAGCCACCATTTCCATCCAGCTTAAGCCGTTTATCATGATAAGCCGCAAGACTGCTTCTATGTCCCACACTGATACATGCCGTATACGGCAGTTCACGCCTGATTAGCTCATATACACTGCGTTCATTTTCCTCATCAAGAGCTGAGGTTGATTCATCTAGGAAAAGCACCTGTGGTTTATATAGCAGTATCCTGACAAATGCCAGTCTCTGCTGCTCCCCCAGAGATAATATGCGGCTCCATTCATCCACCTCATCAAGGGATGATGCTAGACCGCCTATGCCAGCCCTTTCCATCAGCTGGGCCAGATCATCCGTCTCATTTTCAGGTACCGGCTGAGGATAATAGATTGCCCTTCTTAGGCTTCCTAAAGGCAGATATGGCCGCTGCGGCAGGAACAGGTATCTGGTCCCCTCCATAAAGGAGGCCTTGCCGCTGCCATAAGGCCATATCCCAGCCAGAGCCCTTAAAAGAGTACTTTTGCCGCAACCCGATCTGCCGGAAATTAGCAGACGTTCTCCTGGCATCAGATTAAGCTCAAGGCTGTCGATAAGCAGCCTATTATCCGGCAGTCTTACGTTAAAGGTCTCAAGACATACCGCCTTATTTCCTTCATAGGCTCTGATGAAAGCATCCTCCATACTGTCCACTTCAGCCATATGACCAGTAAAGCCATCAAGACGGCGCAGCACAGCTATATAGCTGGCAATGGAATCGTAGCTTTCAACAAAATAAGACAGAGCATCCTGAACCCGTCCAAAGGCAGAAATCGTCTGCATAAGGCCGCCCAGCTGCATTTCACCGCCAAAATATTTTGGTGCTGCCATAATAAGCGGCACAATTACTGCCAGCTGCGCGTAGCCTTGAATATAAAAATTAAGAAGCTTGGTCTGACGCATAAGGCTCCAGAAGTTTTTTATTACACAGCTGAAGCGCTCCCTGAACCCCATCAGCTCAGGCTCCTCACCACCATAGAAGGCAATGCTCTCAGCATTTTCCCTGACCCGCACCATATTGAAACGGAAATCCGCCTCATAGCGCTGCTGGTCAAAGTTAAGACCTATCAGCTTATGACCCACCTTATCAGCCAGCCAGGTACCGCAGATAGCATAAAACAGTGATATAAATACCATATAGCCAGGAATCGACAGCACGCTGTCACCAGCCGGAATATCAATGGTTCCTGACAGATTCCACAAAATTACTACAAAGGCCGCCAGTATGGTAAGCTGCTTCAGGAGCCCCAATGATAAGGTAAGTGTATAAGTAATGAACTGGTTTATATCCTCAGAAATACGCTGATCCGGATTATCCAGATCCGTACCAAGGACCTTCATCCGATAAAATACCTGGTGCCCCATCCAGCTATCCAGATAGCGCCTGGTCATCCAGGTACGCCACCGTATTTCCAGCATCTGTCTTATATATACTGCGTATACTGCTGCGATAATATAGAAAAAAGCCAGTCCGGAAAACACTCCGATAAGAGGCCAGAACTGATCATAGTCATAATTCTGCAGTACGTTATAAAAATCATTATACCAGGTATTAAGCTCCACCATGAAATATACCTGAGCAAGGTTCAGGGCCACAACAACCCCAAGCATTCCCCGTGCCCACCATTTTTCCTCGGAATTAAGATAGGCCTTGGTAATGTTCCAGCAGGCCTTACACATACTTTTTTTGCTCATAGTTTCCCTCAATAATTAACTTTATATAGATACAGCCCCTTAGCCGGTGCTGTTGCACCGGCCTTTGTCCTGTCAAGTGACTCCATTATTGCTTTAAAGCCCCCTGGTGTCAGCCTTCCCATGCCGACATTTGCCAGGGTTCCCACCATATTCCTGACCTGATGATAAAGAAAGCCATTGGCAAAGAAGCTGATTATCAGCATTCTTCCCTCCTGCTTAATATCTGCATCATAAATGGTGCGCACTGGTGAAACCGGCGGCCCCCCTGCTGCCCTGAAGGCAGAAAAATCATGGGTTCCCTTAAGCATATCGAGGCACAGCCTCATAGCTTCTATATCCAGCTTTTTCCTGATATGCCAGGCATTGTTCCTTAGGAATGGATCTGGCAGGGCTGAATTCAATATCTTATATATATATGTCTTGCTTTTAGCACTGTGACGGGCACTGAAATCTCTATCGGCCTCCTCAGCCTCCAGCACTGCTATATCCTCTGGCAGCAGGCTATTAGCCGCCCTGGGAACATTTTCCAGAGGTATAGTGCCATCAGTAAAGAAGTTTACAACCTGTCCATAGGCATGTACTCCAGCATCTGTACGTCCCGAGGCTGCCATCTCTATAGTATCTCCAAATACCCGTTCCAGTACCTCCTCCAGCACATTCTGGACAGCTATTACTGGCGGATTCTGATACTGAAAGCCATGGTATGCCGTACCATCATATGCCACTGTCAGGCGCACATTCCGTGCCCTTTTTTTCATTTCTTCCTTATGTTCCTGGCGCATATCATATCCCCAGATAAGTCAGTGCCGCCAGGCCTGATAACAGGACTGCAAAGCAGGCTATGCAATAATAATCAAGTTTTCCAACCTTAAGCCTTTTCATACGAGTACGTCCCGTACCGCCCCTATAGCAGCGTGCTTCCATGGCAATAGCCAAATCATCTGCCCGTCTGAAGGCAGATATAAACAGCGGCACCAGTATCGGCACCAGCATCTTGGCACGCCTGATAAGGCTGCCAGAAGAAAAATCAGTGCCGCGGCACTGCTGTGCCTTCATGATTTTATCAGTTTCCTCAATAAGGGTAGGTATAAAGCGGAGAGCAATAGTCATCATCATGGCCAGCTCATGAGCAGGAAAGCCCACCTTCTTCAGCGGTTTCAGAATATCCTCAAGGGCATCCGTCAAGGCCAGCGGCGATGTAGTGTACATCAGAAGCGATGATGCAGTAATAAGCAAAATCAGCCTCAATGATATAAGAAATCCCCTGTCCAGTCCTTCCCAGGTCATGGTAAAGGCCAATATTTTTGCAATTTCCTCGCCTGGTGTGCTAAATAGATGAATAATAAATGTAAACAGGATTATCCACATTATCGGGCGCACTGATTTCAGTATCATAATTACAGACAGACCACTCATAAGAATCAGGCCCAGGGTTACAGCTGTCATCAATGCATAGCTTCCATGACCATCCATCAGAAATATAGCCACAACATATAAAAATAACAATATAATCTTCACCCTTGGATCCATTCGGTGAAGAAGGGAAGCACCAGGCATAAATTGGCCCAGCGTCATTTCTGTAAGCATTTTTCCTTCCTCCTGAGAGCGTCCTGTATCAGAGATACACCTTTCTGAATAGTGTAGGCTGAGCCCTCAATGTCCATACCAGCTGTCTTAAGGGACTCAATTATAAGGCTCATTTTGGGGGCCATCAGTCCAGCAGACAGAATTACCTCGCTTTCCTCGAAGACCTCCTCTGGAGCACCCTCCAAAAGGAGCTCTCCCTGCTTCATGATAATAACCTTATCGGCAAGGCGAGCGATATCCTCCATATTATGGGAGATGAAAATAATAGTGATTCCCTGCTTGTCATGCAGCGCTTTTATTTTTCTTAACAGATCCTCCCGTCCTCTCGGATCAAGTCCTGCTACCGGCTCATCTAACACCAGGTATTTAGGCTTCATGGCGATAATTCCGGCTATAGCAGCACGGCGCATCTGTCCGCCTGAAAGCTGAAATGGCGAACGCTTCGCGTATGTGTCATAGTCGAGGTTTACAAAGTTCATTGCCTCCCTGACTCTTGCTTGTATTTCTTCCTCGCTGAGCCCCATATTACGTGGGCCGAAAGCAATATCCTTTTCTACCGTTTCTTCAAACAGCTGATGCTCAGCATACTGGAAAACCATACCCACCAGCCTTTTGGCCATCCTTGCAGTAACAGTATCCTCATTTATATTGATACCATCCACCTCTACCACACCATCGGATGGCTTCAAAAGGCCATTAAGCTGCTGAATAAGTGTGGATTTCCCTGAGCCTGTATGTCCAGCGATAGCAGTAATTCGGCCCTCTGGGATTTCCAGCGAAACATTCTTCAGAGCCTGCCGCTCAAAAGGGGTTCCCGGCATATATACATAGCTTACATTTTCAAGATTTATTGACATAGGGCGTTCACCAGCTCCTCTGTAGTCATTATTCCCTCAGGAATATTTTCCCCTCTGTCCTTTAAACGGAAGGCAACCTCAGCGACTACAGGCACATCAAGCCCCATCCGCTTCATAGATATAGCATCCGAAAAAATTTCTCTCGGTGTTCCTTCCTTTACTACCTTCCCTTTATCCATAACTATAACCCTATCAGCCAGGGCTGCCTCATCCATAAAGTGAGTTATGTTGATAATAGTTATGGAATGATCATGGTTAAGCTGCTTTACAGTGGACATTACCTCAAGGCGTCCCTGAGGATCCAGCATAGCTGTAGGCTCATCTAGTACCAGGCATTGAGGATTCATTGCTATAGCTCCAGCAATGGCAATGCGCTGCTTCTGTCCACCAGATAACAGATGAGGAGCAAAGCTACGATAATCCTCCATATCTACCGCTGCCAATGCGGAGGCTACATGCTCTTTTATCAGTGATGGCTTCATGCCAATGTTTTCCGGGCCAAAGGCCACATCATCCTCAACAATGGCGGCAATTATCTGATTATCAGGATTCTGGAAAACCATGCCTATCTGCTGGCGTATATCCCACAGAAGCTTTTCATCGGAGGTATCCCTTCCGCCTACAAAGCATTTGCCTGAGGCAGGCTGCAGAAGTGCATTAAAATGCTTGGCCAGGGTTGACTTGCCTGAGCCATTAGTCCCCAGAATGGTAACAAACTCTCCTTCTTTAATTGAAAGAGATACATTGTCCAGAGCCTTGTATTCATTTTCCATGCCCTGATTATATATATGAGTCAGATTTTCACATCTTATAAAATCCAATCGCTCCACCTCTATTAATAAATGCCGCAGCATTTAACGCCTTAAGAACCATTATCTCATAATTATATCACAGAAATACTATTGTGCACAGAAATCAGCTTAATAAATTGGACACAAAAAAGAGGTGGTATAAAACCACCTCTGATTGTTAAAGCAATTATATTACTTTACGAGCTCAAGGATAACCATTGGAGCTGCGTCACCACGACGAACGCCAAGCTTCAGGATACGGGTGTAGCCGCCCTGACGATCCTTGTACTGCTCAGCGATTTCGCTGAACAGCTTTCTAACAACATCCTCATCTGCAAGCTGAGCAATAGCCTGACGACGAGCTGCCAGATCACCGCGCTTAGCCAGGGTGATCAGCTGCTCTGCGAGACCAGAAACCTCTTTAGCCTTTGCCTCAGTGGTCTCGATGCGCTCATACTTGAAGAGAGAGGTCAGAATGCTCTTGAACAGTGCCTTACGTGCACTGGAATCACGACCTAATTTTCTGTAAGCCATCTATTTCCCTCTTTCCTTAATCATCAAATTCTTTCAAAGATAAGTTTAATTCCTGAAGCTTCTTCTTAACCTCGTCCATGGACTTTCTGCCAAGGTTTCTAACCTTCATCATGTCGTCCTCGGTCTTGTTTACAAGATCAGCTACAGTATTAATGCCTGCTCGCTTCAAGCAGTTGTAGGAACGTACTGAAAGATCAAGATCCTCAATAGTAGTCTCCAGAACCTTTGAGGTCTCATCATCCTCAGGCTCATTGAAGGTACCTCCCTCAGTCACCTCAATCTCCTCAGGCAGACCAGCCATGGTCTGGAAGAGTCTGAGATGAGCTACCATAATGCTGGCAGACTTAGAAACAGCCTCCTCAGGACGGATAGAACCATCAGTCCATACCTCCAGGGTCAGCTTGTCATAATCGGTAACATTACCTACACGAGTGTTGTTTACTGTGTAGTTAACGCGACGGATTGGGGAGAAAATTGAATCTATAGGTATAACACCTATTTCCTGATCTGGCTTCTTGTTCTTGTCAGAAGGAACATAGCCGCGGCCGCGCTCAACCTTCATTTCAATATGCAGCTCGCCATCTGCGTTTACAGTTGCGATGTGCAGATCAGGATTAAGAATCTCTACATCAGCACCGTCAGCATTCATAATATCTGCTGCAGTAACTTCCTTTTCACCGCTCACATCAATGCGAACAGTCTGTGATTCCTCATCGCCATGCATTTTCATGCAGACTTCTTTAAGATTCAGGATGATATTAGTAACATCATCGCGAACCCCAGGAACCGTGGAGAACTCATGTAGTACGCCTTCAATGCGAATCGCAGTGATAGCCGCACCTGGTAATGAGGATAAAAGTATACGGCGCAAGCTATTACCTATGGTAGTACCATAGCCACGCTCTAACGGCTCGCATACAAACTTGCCATACTGGTTATCCTCGCTGATTTCCACTATCTCAATCTTTGGCTTCTCGATTTCGATCATCTGGAATTGCCCTCCTCAATAATTCTATGCAGTTATGAACTATAATAATTAGAACAAACTCACAGAAATTATCTGGAGTACAACTCTACGATTGCCTGGCTGTCAACAGGAATATCGCTTACATCTTCAGCACCTGGGAATCTCTCAATCTTGCCGCTGAGGCTGGTAGCATCAGCAGTAATCCATGCTGGAGTAGTCAGGGTATTATTGGACTCAGCCAGAGCCTTGAAGAATGCATTGGACTTGCTCTTCTCAGCTACTGCAACAACATCACCAACGCAAATCATTGCGGATGGGATATCAAGGCGCTTGCCATTTACAGTGATATGACCATGACGAACGATCTGACGAGCCTGCTTACGGGTAGAAGCAAAGCCCAGACGATATACAACGTTGTCAATTCTACGCTCGAGAAGGCTCAGGAGGTTCTCACCAGTAACGCCCTGCATCTTCTTAGCCTTGTTATAGTAAGAACGGAACTGCTTCTCCAGCACACCGTAAATGAACTTAGCCTTCTGCTTTTCCTTCAGCTGAGTGCCATACTCGCTTACCTTGCCACGAGTGCGGCGAGGCTGACGATTGGAGCTCTTGCTCAGGCCAATAACGCCTGGCTCAAGACCCAGTGCGCGACATCTCTTCAGCTCTGGTACTCTATCAATTGCCATTTATTTTGCTCCTTCCATTATACTCTTCTACGCTTTGGTGGACGGCAACCATTGTGAGGAATTGGGGTAACATCCTTAATCATGTTAACCTCAAGACCAGTTGCCTGCAGGGAACGGATTGCTGCCTCACGGCCAGCACCAGGACCCTTAACGTATACTTCAACCTGCTTCAAGCCATGCTCCATAGCAGCCTTTGCAGCAACCTCTGCTGCCATCTGAGCTGCAAATGGAGTGCTCTTTCTGGAACCACGGAAACCGAGTCCGCCAGCAGATGCCCAGGAAAGTGCGTTACCATTCTTATCAGTCAGGGTAACGATGGTATTATTGAATGTGGAGCTGATATGAGCCACGCCATATTCTATATTTTTACGGTCCTTTTTCTTAGGACGTACAGACTTCTTAACTGCCACTCTTTAGCCCTCCCTTACTTCTTCTTGCCTGCAACAGCCTTTTTAGGGCCCTTGCGAGTGCGTGCGTTGTTCTTGGTATTCTGTCCGCGAACTGGGAGACCCATACGATGACGGCGGCCTCTATAGCAGCCGATCTCAACGAGTCGCTTAATGTTCAGGGACTGCTCACGACGAAGGTCACCTTCAACGATAACCTGCTTGTCAATGATGTCGCGGAGCTTTACAACCTCATCCTCAGTCAGATCGCGAGTACGGGTATCAGGATTGATACCAGTCTCAGCCAGAAGCTTCTGGGAAGTCTTCAGACCTATACCAAAGATGTATGTTAAAGCAATCTCAATTCTCTTATCACGTGGCAAATCTACACCGGCAATACGTGCCATAACTTAAAGCACCTCCTTCTTAATTATCCTTGTCTCTGCTTATGTTTTGGATTCTCGCAAATAACCATTATATGGCCCTTGCGCTTAATAACCTTGCATTTTTCACAAATTGGTTTAACCGATGGCTTAACTTTCATTGCGCTATGCCCCTTTCATGCCAATTCATCCGGAGATTCTCATCGTCCTTCAGATTATTTAAAACGATAGGTGATACGGCCCCGAGTCAAGTCGTATGGTGTCAGCTCAATGGTGACCTTATCTCCTGGCAGAATGCGTATAAAATTCATGCGAATCTTACCGGAAACATGCGCCAGGACAACATGACCGTTCTCCAGCTCAACCTGAAACATCGCGTTTGGCAATGCCTCAAGGACCTTACCCTCAACTTCAATTACATCTTGCTTAGACATAGGTGATAAAACTCCTTAGTGTCATAACTTCAGGGAAGGCAGGCCGCTGAGCGGCCATTTTCCCGGTACATCAGCAGCCAAGGCTGCTGTCAAGATTCATATATTTTCGGTGAATTATCCAAGCCTTCCGGCAGGATGCCGATAACTCTTAATCTTTCAGGATATCAACGATGTCTGCAAAAACTTTGCCGATTTCCTGTCTGCCATCAACCTCTACATAAAGGCCAGCCTTAGTGTAGTAATCAATCAATGGCTTAGTCTGTGCATCATAAACGGACAACCGGTTCTTCATTGTTTCCTCGGTGTCATCTGGACGCTGGAACAGCTCGCCGCCGCACTCATCACACACGCCTTCAACCTTGGAAGGGTTGAACTTTATGTGATATGTCGCACCGCAGCTCTTGCAGATCCTTCTGCCGACTGCTCTCTCTACGAGATCAGCGCTAGGAACATTTACATCCAGCACGCTCTTCAGCTTCAGCCCAAGATCACTGAGAATCTCTGTCAGGGCATCAGCCTGCTCTACTGTGCGAGGGAATCCATCCAGAATAAAGCCCTTCTTGCAATCATCCTGAGAGAGTCTCTCGCGGACAATGCCGATTGTGATTTCATCTGGAACAAGGTTTCCTGCATCAATGCATGCTTTCGCCTGCTTTCCAAGCTCAGTACCAGCCTTGATAGCGGCACGGAACATGTCACCAGTAGATATGTGGGAAATAGTGAACTCTTTGACAAGATTTGCCGCCTGAGTGCCTTTACCAGCACCAGGAGGTCCCATTAACAGGATATGCATCAAATTTCCTCCTATTTCATAAAACCTTGGTAATGGCGCATTACAACCAGGCTTTCAATCTGCTTCATGGTGTCAAGGCCAACACCTACAACAATCAGCAGCGCGGTACCACCAAAGTTAACGCCCTCGATGTGAGTTGCGCTAGCCAGCATTGTTGGCAGTATCGCGATGAATGCCAGGAAAACTGCACCCGCAAGCGTGATACGAGTCATGACATGATCTAAATATTCTGCCGTTGGCTCACCCGGGCGAATACCCGGGATAAAGCCACCGTATTTTTTCAGATTCTCTGCCATATCCGATATCTTTACAGTAACCGCGGTGTAGAAATACGTGAAGAAGATAATCAGCACTGCATAGCAGGTTGATTGTAGCGGTGTACCCCACGCAAAATACCCGGCGAAAGTCTTTACCCAGGGGATATCAATAAACTGGGCAATGGTTACTGGAAACATCAGCACGGATGACGCAAAGATTATTGGAATTACACCCGCCTGGTTAACCTTCAGCGGAATGTGACTTGAATGACCGCCGTAAGAACCGCGGCCAACTACGCGCTTAGCGTAAGAAACTGGTATCCTGCGATATGCGGTATGTACTGCTATTACAAATACAATCATCGCAATCGCAACTATTGCAAAGAAGAACACGTTTATATAACTTACGGTTCCAGCCTGCAGATAATTATACATCTTTCCGATGTTACTTGGCAATGCTGCAACTATACCGGCGAAGATTATCAGTGATATACCGTTTCCTACGCCGTTAGCAGTTATCTGCTCACCAACCCACATCAGGAATATTGTGCCGGCAGTCAAGGTGATTGCAACAATCAGGATTGATACCGGACTTGGATTAAGCAGTGCTGACTTCAAGCCGATGGACATTCCGATGGCCTGGAAAAAAGCAAGCACTACAGTGAAGTAACGAGTAACCCTGGTGGTTTTTCTGTGACCCTCCTCGCCCTCTTTTCTCCACTGCTCAAGTGTAGGAACTACTACATTGAGAAGCTGGATAATAATCGATGCGTTAATGTAAGGGGTTATACTCATCGCAAATATTGAGAACTTGCTGAGAGCACCACCAGAGAACAGATCCATCAGACCGAAAAGGCTTCCATTATTAAACAGTGCCTCAATGGCAGTTGGATCAACACCAGGTACCGGAATGTGGGTACCCATACGGAATACCGCAAACATTATCAGGGTAAAGGTTACCTTATCCCTGAGCTCAGGTATCTTGTATATATTTGAGAGAGCTGATAACAAATCAGATCACCTCAATTTTACCGCCTGCTGCTTCAATTTTGCTCTGTGCGGTCTTGGTAAAGCCGTTTGCCACAACAGTGAGCTTCTTAGTCAGTTCGCCATTGCCCAGAATACGGATACCATCACGAACGTTCTTGAGAATACCAATCTCAATTAATGCAACTGCATCAACAGTAGCACCATCCTCAAAGCGATTCAGAGTCTCAACATTAATCTCTGCATACTCATTAGCAAAGATATTCTTGAAACCGCGCTTTGGAAGTCTGCGGTACAGAGGCATCTGACCGCCCTCAAAACCGGTACGAACGCCGCCGCCAGCACGGGATTTCTGACCCTTCATGCCTTTGCCGGAAGTCTTACCATTACCGCTGCCCAGGCCGCGACCTACACGGAAAGCCTTCTTGCGAGCGCCAGTAGCAGGGGACAATTCATTTAACTGCATTATCTAGTGCACCTCCTTGAGATCTCAGGCCTGAACTTCTTCAACGGTAACGAGATGCTCAACCTTGTGGATCTGACCACGGATTGACTCGTTATCTGGAAGCTCTACTGAGGAATTCAACTTCTTGAGACCCAATGCCTTAACAGTATCACGCTGAGTAGCTGGTCTGCCAATCAGGCTTCTGGTAAGGGTAATCTTCAAATTTGCCATTGTGATTTACCTCCTTAACCCAAAAGTTCCTGTACAGTCTTGCCACGAAGCTCTGCTACCTTCTCAGCCTGCTTGAGCTGCTCAAGACCCTTCAAGGTTGCGCGAACCATGTTGTTAGGGTTGGAAGAACCCAGGGACTTGGTCAGGATATCATGGATACCTGCGAGCTCCAGTACGGCACGAGCTGGGCCACCGGCGATAACACCAGTACCTTTTGCAGCTGGCTTCAGGAGAACGCGGCCGGCACCAAAAATACCAACCATCTCATGAGGAATAGTAGTATCCTTAAGGGATACGGTAATCAGATTCTTCTTTGCATCTTCAATGCCCTTGCGAATTGCCTCTGGAACCTCAGCAGCCTTGCCGAGACCAGCGCCAACGCGGCCCTTCTTGTCGCCCACTACTACCAGTGCGCTGAAGGAGAAGCGGCGGCCACCTTTAACAACCTTAGCAACTCGGTTAATATATACAACCTTCTCCTCAAACTCAGGAGTTTCGTTGTCGATTCTAGCCATCAATGTACCTCCTTCGCAATCTTAGAACTTGAGGCCAGCTTCACGTGCTGCCTCAGCCAGGGCCTTAACACGGCCGTGATATACATAACCGCCACGGTCAAATACAACCTCGGTGATGCCCTTTTCCATAGCACGCTTTGCTACAGCCTCACCTACAGCCTTAGCTGCCTCGATGTTGCCGCCGTAGTTAGCGAAATCCTTCTCCTGGGTGCTTGCGGATACCACGGTAACACCCTGAACATCATCGATAACCTGTGCATAAATGTTGCTCAGGCTGCGGAATACATTGAGACGAGGTCTCTCAGCAGTGCCGGAAATGTGATTGCGGACTCTTAAATGACGCTTCTGGCGTGCTTTATTCTTATCTTCCTTAACAAACACTGTCGGTTACTCCTTTCTGGTTATTATTTCTTACCCTTGGCGCCAGCCTTACCAACCTTGCGGCGTACGAACTCGCCCTCATACTTAATACCCTTGCCCTTATAAGGTTCAGGTCTTCTGTAATCGCGAATCTTTGCTGCAATAGCGCCAACTGCTTCCTTGTCGATACCAGAAACAACAATCTTGTTTGGAGCTGGTACATCGAAGCTTACACCCTTAGGTGGCTCAACCACTACAGGATGGGAGAAACCCAGAGACAGGTTCAGGTTGTTGCCCTGCTTTGCTGCTCTGTAACCAACACCGTTAATCTCCAGAGTCTTTGCGTAGCCTGCGGTTACACCAATAACCATGTTATTGATCAGGGTACGGGTCAGACCATGCAGAGATCTGTGGTCTTTATTATCAGAAGGACGCTCTACAGTGATAGTAGCATCCTCAATTTTAATGTTCATGTCCTTGCTGAGCTCGCGTACCAGTTCGCCCTTAGGACCCTTAACAGTCACCTTATTGCCTTCCTCAACCTTGACGGTAACGCCAGCTGGGATAGCTATAGGTGCTCTACCAATTCTTGACATCTGTACACCTCCTGACTTCTTTAATAATTACCAAACGTAAGCGATAACCTCGCCGCCGAGACCAGCCTTGCGAGCATCCTTATCGCTCATGATTCCCTGGGAAGTGGAAATAATGGCGATACCCAGACCACCGAGAACCTTTGGCAGCTCTGCAGCCTTTGAGTACTGACGCAGGCCTGGCTTAGAAATACGCTTAATACCAGTAATTACCTTCTCACGTGCTGGACCATACTTCAGAGCTATAGTGATTACGCCCTGCTTGCCGTCCTCAGTGAAAGTGAAGTCCTTGATGAAACCCTCGTCCTTAAGAACCTGAGCAATAGCCTTCTTAATCTTAGAACCAGGAATCTCAACCTTCTCGTGATAAACAGAGTTTGCATTACGCAAACGAGTCAACATATCTGCAATAGGATCAGTCATTACCATGTAAATCGATATCCTCCTTTCAATTCATCGTTGTATGTTACCAGCTAGCCTTGGTTACGCCAGGAATAGCGCCCTTGTAGCTCTGCTCTCTGAAGCAAACGCGGCACATATCAAACTTTCTAATGTAAGCGTGTGGACGACCACAAATCTTGCATCTATTATACTTGCGGACAGGGAACTTTGGCTCCTTGCTCCACTTTTCAACCATAGCTTTCTTAGCCAAATTCAGTACCTCCCTTATGCGCTGAAAGGCATGCCCATCAGCTTTAAGAGCTCACGAGCTTCCTCATCGGTCTTTGCGGTGGTTACTACTACAATATTCATACCACGCAGCTTATCAATCTTATCATACTCTACCTCTGGGAAAATCAGCTGCTCCTTCAGGCCGATTGCGTAATTGCCACGACCATCAAAGGACTTGGAGCTGATACCGCGGAAGTCGCGTACACGTGGAAGTGCAACATTCATGAACTTGTCGAGGAACTGATACATGCGAACGCCGCGAAGAGTTACCTTGCAGCCGATTGGCATACCCTGACGAAGCTTCCATGCTGCCAGAGACTTCTTTGCTCTGGTGAGGATTGGCTTCTGGCCAGTAATGAGTGCAAGATCAGCAACTGCAGCGTCGAGAGCCTTTGGATTACCAACAGCTTCGCCAACACCCATGTTGATAATGATCTTTTCTACCTTTGGAAGCTGCATTACATTCTTGTAACCAAACTTCTCAGTTAATGCAGGAACAACCTCATTAACATACTTTTCCTGTAATCTATCCACTAAGTGATCCTCCTTTCTTTATTATTTGGTCTGGTCGATTACTTCGCCGCACTTCTTGCAAGCGCGAACCTGCTTACCATTAACCTCTTTCTTGCCAGTACGGGTAGCCTTGCCGCAAGCTGGGCAAACGAGCATAACCTTGGAAGCAAAGAAAGGAGCTTCCTTGGTAATGATACCACCCTGAGGAACATTCTGGTTAGGTCTGGTGTGACGCTTAACCTTGTTCATGCCCTCAACTACAACCTTATTCTTCTTAGGCAGAGCCTGGAGAACCTTTCCCTGCTTGCCCTTATCTTTACCGGATAATACCAGGACGGTATCACCCTTCTTTACATGCAGTTTTGCAATTGCCAAAGTGGCACCTCCTGACTATTAAAGAACTTCAGGTGCCAGAGAAACAATCTTCATGAAATCCTTATCACGAAGCTCTCTTGCAACTGGTCCGAAGATACGAGTTCCCTTAGGGGTCTTATCTTCCTTGATAATAACGGCTGCATTCTCGTCGAAACGGATGTAAGAGCCATCGCCACGACGAAGACCCTTCTTGCTGCGAACTACAACGGCCTTAACAACGTCGCCCTTCTTAACAACGCCGCCAGGGGATGCAGACTTAACTGCAGCCACGATTATATCACCAATGTTAGCATACTTGCGGTAAGAGCCGCCCATAACGCGGATGCACATGATTTCCTTTGCACCAGTGTTATCACCAACATTGAGCAGAGTCTGTTGCTGAATCATCAGTAATCCTCCTTACCAATATTTGGTTTCTATCAATTATTTTGCGCGCTCTACGATCTCAACTACTCTCCAACGCTTATCCTTGGACAGTGGGCGGGTTTCCATAATGGAAACAGTATCACCAACGTGAGCATCGTTGTTCTCGTCATGGGCCTTGAATTTTACAGTCTTCTTAACGGCCTTCTTATATAATGCATGCTGCTCAAGGTCGAGTACTGCAACTACAACGGTCTTATCCATCTTGTCGCTTACTACCTTGCCAACCTTAGTCTTGCGTTCATTTCTCTCGCTCATCAGGGAGCCTCCTTCCTTTTGCATATCAATTCTCAAGATTGTCCTTTGCTGAATCAAGCCTTAGCCTGCTCAGTCTGAATGGTCTTAATGCGGGCAATTGTCTTCTTTACTTCCTTGATACGCATAGGGTTATCAAGCTGACCGGTTGCCAGCTGGAATCTCAGGTTGAATAACTCTTCTTTGAGAGAAGCAAGTTTCTGGTTGAGTTCCTCAGCACTTAAATCACGAATCTCATTAACCTTCATTTACTTCACCGCCCTCTTCAGTTTCCTCACGGGTTACGAACTTAGTCTTTATAGGAAGCTTATGACCTGCCAGACGCATTGCCTCTGCAGCAACTTCCCTGGAAACGCCGTCCATCTCGAAGAGAACACGGCCTGGTTTTACTACTGCTACCCAGTACTCAGGTGAGCCCTTACCGGAACCCATACGGGTCTCAGCAGGCTTTGCAGTTACAGGCTTGTCAGGGAATACCTTAATCCAAACCTTACCACCACGCTTGATGTAACGGGTCATTGCAATACGGGCAGCCTCGATCTGACGGTTGGTAATCCATGCTGGCTCCAATGCTACCAGACCGAAATCGCCATGGGATACTTTATTACCGCGCTGAGCCTTGCCCTTCATACGGCCACGGAACTGCTTGCGGTATTTTACTCTCTTTGGTAATAACATTAAGCTTCGCTCCCTTCAACAGCAGCAGGCTGCTTTCTTTCAGGAAGAACCTCGCCCTTGAAGATCCATACCTTTACGCCGATACGGCCGTAAGTGGTATGAGCCTCTGCAGTACCATAATCAATATCAGCTCTTAAGGTATGAAGTGGAATGGAACCCTCACGATAGGACTCGCTGCGAGCAATTTCTGCACCACCGAGACGACCGGAAACCATAACCTTTATACCCTTTGCACCGAGACGCATTGTACGGCCAACGCTCTGCTTCATAGCACGGCGGAAAGCAATACGACGCTCCAGCTGGTCAGCGATGTTACGTGCAACCAGGGTTGCATCCATATCAGGCTGCTTTATCTCGGCAACATTGATGTCAATCTTGTTGGAAGTAGTGAACTTCTTAACATCTTCCTTAATCTGCTCGATTCCAGAACCCTGGCGGCCGATAACCATACCAGGCTTTGCAGTGTGGATGGTGAGCTTGAGGCTCTTCTTGGAGCGCTCGGTCTCAACCTTGGATACGCTAGCCATCTTCAGGCTGTCCAGGAGATGACGGCGGATCTTGATATCTTCATGCAGATTCTTTGCATAATCTTTATCAGCATACCACTTAGCATCCCAGGTCTTTACGATGCCAAGTCTTATACCATGTGGATTTACTTTCTGACCCAAGTTTGATTACCTCCTTCTTATCTTTCTTCTACCGCTACAGTAATGTGGGATGAACGCTTCAGGATCTTGAAGGCCTGTCCACGGGAACGTGGGTGAATGCGCTTCATGGTTGGACCCTGATCTACGAAGCAGGTAGATACATAGAGGTTATCAACGTTCATATCAAAATTGTTCTCAGCATTAGCCACTGCGGACTTGAGAACCTTCTCTATAGCTTCAGCACCAACTTTTGGTGTGAACTTTAAAATCGCAAATGCATCAGCAACCTTCTTGCCACGGATAAGGTCCATAACTACGCGAACCTTGCGAGGTGCAATGCGAACATATTTAGCAACTGCTTTAGCTTCCACGAAGGAATCCTCCTTTCAAATCTTATCTAAGGCCGGTTCTTCTCTCTTCACCGGCATGGCCCTTGTAAGTACGGGTTGGAGCAAACTCTCCCAGCTTGTGACCAACCATGTCCTCAGTTACATAAACTGGAACATGCTTGCGGCCATCATGAACTGCAATAGTGTGACCAACGAAATCTGGCAGAATAGTAGAACTTCTGGACCAGGTCTTGACAACCTTCTTGTCATTTGCTGCATTCAGGGCATCAATCTTCTTAGTTAAGCTTTCATGAACGTAAGGTCCCTTTTTAATTGATCTTGACAATGTATTTCCTCCTTCCGGTGATTATCTCTTATTTGGTACGGCCTTTGATGATCAGCTTGTCAGAAGCCTTCTTGCGGCGGGTCTTAGCGCCCATAGCGCACTTGCCCCACTTAGTAACAGGATGCTTACGACCAACTGGGGAACGACCCTCACCACCACCATGTGGATGATCATTAGGGTTCATAGCTACGCCGCGGTTCTCTGGGCGGATACCCAGCCAACGATTACGGCCTGCCTTACCAATTGTGATGTTCTCATGCTCGAGGTTACCAACACCGCCGATAGTAGCACGGCAGTTGATGTGTACCTTGCGCATCTCACCGGATGGCATACGGAGAGTTGCATAATCTCCATCCTTTGCCATGAGCTGTGCGGAAGCACCAGCGGAACGAACCAGCTGAGCACCTGCGCCAATCTTCAGCTCTACATTGTGTACTTCTATACCAACTGGAATGTTCTTCAATGGAAGTGCATTACCAACCTTGATATCTGCATCTGGACCAGACTCAACCTGGTCACCAACCTTGAGACCGTTAGGAGCGATGATATAACGCTTCTCACCATCTACATAGTTGAGCAGTGCGATGCGTGCACTACGGTTTGGATCGTACTCTATGGTTGCTACCTTAGCTGGAATACCATCCTTGTTGCGCTTGAAATCGATAATACGATACAGACGCTTGTGACCGCCGCCCTGATGACGAACAGTCAGCTTACCCTGCTGATTACGGCCACCGTTCTTCTTCAGGCGCTCCACCAGGGACTTTTCAGGCTTGTCAGTAGTAATTTCATCGAAAGATGCTACAGTCATGAATCTTCTGCCTGCAGAATATGGTTTAAAACTCTTTACTGCCACTTAATTAACCTCCTTTTCCCTAATCTTACGCTTCGAAGAACTCAATGGTCTCGCCAGCAGCAAGTTTAACGATTGCTTTCTTATAATCGGAACGCTTACCAATGAAGCGGCCCATTCTCTTTACCTTGCCGGTTACATTGATGGTGTTAACGCCCTCAACCTTAACCTTGAAGATTTCGCTGACTGCCTTGGCAATCTCGATCTTGTTAGCAGCCTTAGCTACCTCAAAAACATACTTACCCTCAGCCATGAGTGCGGTGCTCTTCTCAGTAATCAGAGGACGAATGATGATGTCGCGTGCTTCCATTATGCATATACCTCCTCAATACGAGCAATGGCATCCTTAGTGATGAACAGCTTGTTAGCGTTCAGGATGTCGAATACATTCAGGCCAGTGGTGTTGATTGCCTTTACGCCAGGAATGTTACGGGAAGACTTCTCAACATTCTCTGCATAATCTGCAGTAATGATCAGAGCCTTTTTATCAACGCCGAAGTTCTGGAGCATCTTAACAGCTTCCTTGGTCTTTGGAGCCTCGAAATTGATGCTGTCAAGTACTACGAACTCACCGTTTGCTACCTTATCAGACAGTGCGCACATGATTGCAAGGCGACGCTGCTTACGAGGCATGCTGAACGCGTAGGAACGAGGAGATGGTCCAAATACGGTACCACCGCCAACCCAGATTGGGGAACGGGTGGATCCGCTTCTTGCACGACCGGTACCCTTCTGCTTCCATGGCTTACGGCCACCACCGCGTACCATGCCGCGGGTCTTGGTTGCATGAGTGCCGAGACGCTGGGATGCAAGCTGCATTACTACAGCCTGGTGAACCAGACCTGCATTCATCTCTACGCCGAAAATGTTCTCATTTAATTCGATATCGCCAACCTGATTGTTTGCGATGTCATAAACTGCTACTGTAGGCATTATTGCTTAATCCTCCTTCCGAATTAGTTTTTACCTGGTTTTACAGTGCTCTTTACTACTACGAGTCCCTTCTTAGGACCAGGAATAGCGCCCTTGATGAGGAGCAGGTTACGATCTGCATCAACTCTTACAACAGTAAGACGCTGAACAGTAACCTTGTTGCCACCCATCTGACCAGGCAGCTTCTTGCCCTTCAGAACGCGACCACCGTGACCACTGATCATCGCACCAGTAGAACCTGGCTCACGATGAGACTTGGAACCGTGTCCCATTGGTCCACAGGCAAAATTGTGACGCTTGATACCGCCGGCAAAGCCCTTGCCCTTAGAAGTACCGGTTACGTCTACTAATTCTCCAGCGGCAAAAATGTCTACGCCGATTACATCGCCAACATTATATGTAGAAGCATCAGCCAGACGCATCTCGCGGATGTACTTTACAGGTGCTACATTAGCCTTTGCGAAGTGGCCCTTCATAGGCTTGCTTACCTTGTACTCCTTGATAGCTCCGAAGCCGAGCTGTACTGCATTGTAACCATCATTTTCAACAGTCTTGTTCTGAACAACAACATTGTTGCCAGACTCAACAACTGTTACTGGAACGACCTGACCCTCTTCAGTGAAGATCTGAGTCATACCCAGCTTTCTACCTAAAATTGCTTTTGCCATTATTCCACCTCCTCAGATTATAACTTCATTTCGATATCCACGCCTGCTGGCAGATCGAGGCGCATCAGAGCATCAACAGTCTTGTTGGTAGGCTCGAGGATGTCGATGAGACGCTTATGGGTTCTCATCTCGAACTGCTCACGGGAATCCTTGTTTACATGAGGAGAACGCAGGATAGTATAAATCTGCTTCTCAGTTGGGAGTGGAATAGGGCCAGATACCATAGCACCGCTTCTCTTTGCAGTCTCAACAATCTTGAGAGCGCTCTGGTCCAGTGCCTTGTGATCATAAGCCTTCAAACGGATTCTGATTTTCTGCTGCTTAGACAATTTACTTTTCCTCCTTGTTGTCAGGGCTCCAGGCCCAAACATTTCTCCGTAGCAGTTCCCTCGCTACCAGGGCGAGCCATCTGCCACGTCATCGCATTGGGGGGTGTCGGCCTATTTTTGGCCGCACTTATCAAGAACCTGCCTTTTAGCCTTAAAAACCTCATCAGGTCCTTTTTTAGCAAACCCCATTATAAGGACGGCCTTTTGGACCGCCCTTATAATAAGGAAACTAACTATTTAAGTTTTTGCTTTTTCAAGCGGTGAGATTACTCAGCAATCTCAGTTACGCGGCCTGCACCAACAGTGTGGCCACCCTCGCGGATAGCGAAGCGGAGACCCTGCTCGATAGCGATTGGGGTAATCAGCTCAACGCTCATCTCTACGTTATCACCAGGCATTACCATCTCGGTGCCCTCTGGGAGGTTAACAACACCAGTAACGTCGGTAGTACGGAAGTAGAACTGTGGACGATAGTTGTTGAAGAATGGGGTATGACGGCCGCCCTCTTCCTTAGTCAGTACATAAACCTGACCCTTGAACTTGGTGTGAGGCTTAATGGAACCTGGCTTTGCCAGAACCTGACCACGCTGGATCTCCTTACGGTCAACGCCGCGGAGCAGAGCACCGATGTTATCACCAGCTACTGCGCTGTCCAGCAGCTTGCGGAACATCTCGATACCGGTTACAACAGTGGAACGGGTCTCTTCTGCAATACCAACGATCTCAACAGTATCGTTCAGCTTCAGCTCACCACGCTCAACACGGCCGGTAGCAACGGTACCACGACCAGTGATGGTGAATACGTCCTCGACAGGCATCAGGAAAGGCTTGTCGGAATCACGGGTAGGGGTAGGAATGTAAGCATCAACCTCAGCCATCAGCTTCAGGATGTTCTGCTTCTGCTCAGCATCATCCTCGAGAGCCTTCAGAGCGGAACCAGCAACTACTGGAATGTCATCGCCAGGGAACTCGTAAGAGCTCAGCAGGTCACGAACCTCCATCTCAACAAGCTCGAGCAGCTCAGGATCATCAACCTGGTCAACCTTGTTCAGGAATACTACCATTGCAGGTACGCCTACCTGACGAGCGAGCAGGATGTGCTCGCGAGTCTGTGGCATAGGGCCATCAGCAGCGGATACTACCAGGATAGCACCATCCATCTGAGCAGCGCCAGTGATCATGTTCTTTACATAGTCAGCATGGCCTGGGCAGTCAACGTGTGCATAGTGACGGTTCTCAGTCTCATACTCAACGTGAGCGGTGTTAATGGTAATACCGCGCTCTCTCTCCTCTGGAGCCTTATCAATCATGGAGTAATCTTCGAACTGAGCCATGCCCTTCTCGGAGAGAACCTTAGTGATTGCTGCGGTCAGAGTGGTCTTGCCATGGTCAACGTGACCGATAGTACCAATGTTTACATGTGGTTTAGTTCTTTCAAACTTCTGCTTTGCCATTTTAGATTATTTCCTCCTTAATTACTCGCCTTTGTTCTTGGCAATAATGCCATCGGCAATATTTCTAGGAACCTCTTCATAGTGGGATACTTCCATGGAGTAGTTACCACGGCCCTGAGTCTTGGAACGCAGGTCAGTGGAATATCCGAACATGCCGGACAGTGGAACGAAGCCATTGATAACCTGAGCGCCGTTGCGTGCTTCCATACCATCGATACGGCCGCGACGGGAGTTCAGGTCACCGATTACATCGCCCATGTACTCCTCTGGAACGATAACCTCAACCTTTACGTAAGGCTCGAGAATTACTGGATCTGCCTTCAGAGCACCATTCTTGAATGCCATGGAACCGGCAATCTTGAACGCTGCCTCAGAGGAGTCAACCTCATGGAAGGAACCATCATAAACGATAGCCTTAACGTCAACAACAGGATAACCAGCGAGAACGCCAGCTTCCATTGCCTGCTTGATACCAGCCTCGATAGGTCCGATGAATTCCTTTGGAATTGCACCGCCGACAACCTTGTTCTCGAAGCTGAAGCCCTGACCTGGCTCCTGAGGTATGAGCTGCAGCTTGCAGTGACCATACTGACCATGACCACCGGACTGACGAACGAACTTGCCTTCGCAGTCAACTTCCTTACGGATAGTCTCACGGTAAGCAACCTGAGGGTTACCTACTACGCAGTCAACCTTGAACTCGCGGAGCATACGGTCAACAATGATTTCCAGGTGGAGCTCACCCATGCCGGAGATGATAACCTGACCAGTTTCCTCATCGGTACGAACGCGGAAGGTTGGATCCTCCTCTGCCAGCTTCTGAAGAGCAATGCCCATCTTCTCCTGGTCGTTCTTGGTCTTAGGCTCAACTGCAACGGAAATAACAGGATCTGGGAACTCCATGGACTCGAGGATGATTGGTGCATTCTCATCGCAGAGGGTGTCACCAGTAGTGGTATCCTTGAGACCAACAGCTGCTGCGATATCGCCGGAATATACGATATCCAGTTCCTTACGGTTGTTAGCGTGCATCTGGAGGATACGGCCGATACGCTCCTTCTTGCCCTTAGTGGAGTTATACACATAAGAACCGGAAGACAGGGTACCAGAGTAAACTCTGAAGAATGCCAGCTTACCAACGAATGGATCAGCCATAATCTTAAATGCCAGGGATGCGAAAGGCTCGCTATCGCTGGAAGGACGCTCGTCCTCCTCGCCGGTATCTGGATTGATACCCTTGATAGCTGCGATATCGGTAGGTGCTGGCATAAAATCAACAACTGCATCCAGCATTGGCTGAACGCCCTTGTTACGATAAGAAGTACCGCAGGTTACAGGGCACATCTCGCAAGCGATGGTAGCCTTGCGGATTGCAGCCTTGATCTCTGCCTCGGTAACTTCCTCACCGCCGAGATACTTCTCCATGATTGCATCATCCACCTCGGATACTGCCTCCATGAGCTTCTCACGGTATTCTTCTGCGATGTCAGCCATATCCTCTGGGATAGCAACCTCATCAGCAACCTTGCCGAGGTCATCCTCATATACGATAGCTTCCATCTTTACCAGATCGATGATGCCCTTGAAGTCATCCTCTGCGCCGATTGGCAGCTGAATTGCAACTGCGTTAGCATTCAGACGCTCCTTCATCATCTTGATTACGTTAAAGAAATCTGCACCAGTGATGTCCATCTTGTTAACATAGGCCATTCTTGGTACATGGTACTTCTCAGCCTGACGCCAAACGGTCTCAGTCTGAGGCTCAACGCCGCCGCGTGCAGTCAGAACTGCAACAGCACCGTCCAGTACTCTCAGGGAACGCTCAACCTCTACAGTAAAGTCAACGTGACCTGGGGTATCAATGATGTTGATACGATGATTCTTCCAATGGCAGGTGGTAGCTGCGGAAGTAATGGTAATACCGCGCTCCTGTTCCTGAGCCATCCAGTCCATGGTAGCAGCGCCTTCATGAACCTCACCGATCTTGTGATTGATACCAGTGTAGAAGAGGATACGCTCAGTAGTGGTAGTCTTACCAGCATCGATGTGAGCCATGATACCGATATTACGGGTCTTTTCCAGACTAAACTCTCTAGCCACTCTTTAGTCTCTCCTTCTCTAGCTTTATCCTTGAAGATTACCAGCGATAATGAGCAAAAGCCTTGTTAGCCTCTGCCATCTTGTGGGTATCTTCCTTCTTCTTGATTGCTGCGCCAGTATTGTTAGCTGCATCCATCAGCTCACCAGCAAGTCTCTCATCCATGGTCTTCTCGCCACGCAGTCTTGCGTAGTTTACCATCCAACGGATACCGAGGGTCATGCGACGGTCAGGACGAACCTCAACTGGAACCTGGTAGTTAGCACCACCTACACGGCGAGCACGAACCTCCAGTACAGGCATTACATTCTTCAGTGCAGTCTCAAAAACCTCAAGTGGGTCATTGCCAGTCTTTGCACGGATAATCTCGAATGCATCATATACTACTCTCTCGGCAACACCCTTCTTGCCAGAAAGCATTACCTTATTGATAAACTTAGTGACGATCTTGGAGTTATACACTGGATCTGGAAGAACGTCACGCTTAGGTACGGAACCTTTTCTTGGCATCTCTATTGCCTCCTTCTCTTCAGATTAAGCTGTTATACAGCTTACACAGTTCTTATTTCTTCTGCTTAGCGCGCTTTGCACCGTACTTGGATCTACCCTGTGCGCGATCCTGAACACCTGCAGTATCCAGGGAACCGCGGATGATGTGATAACGAACACCTGGTAAATCCTTAACACGTCCGCCTCTAATCAGAACAACACTGTGCTCCTGAAGATTGTGGCCAATGCCAGGGATGTATGCGGTAACCTCAATGCTATTAGTCAAACGAACACGGGCAACCTTACGCAGTGCGGAGTTTGGCTTCTTAGGAGTTGTAGTATAAACTCGAGTGCAAACGCCACGCTTCTGTGGGCAATTCTTTAATGCCGGTGCTGTAGATTTCTCCTGCATGCTCTGTCTGCTCTTGCGAACTAACTGGTTAATTGTAGGCATACATGCACCTCCTTCCTTCAAATTGAGAATTTAATTTATTTATAACCTCTGACCCTTTGGCCAGAAGTTATTAACTAGCCTTGTTTGAGGGCAGCTGCCGCAGCAGCCCTCACCTCTATGCCGCAAGCCTTGCCAAGCTCGCTCATGGTGAAGTCCGCCTGAACGGGAATCATCCTTTCCTGGCAAACCGCTTCCAGCGTCTTTATCACGCGTTCATCGGCATCACTTGCCAGGAAAACCTCCGACACAAGGTCCTTTCCGATGGCCTTTGTAACCTGCTTTACGCCGATTACTCTGTCAGCCATTTTCAAATCCTGTAATGTCATCTGAATCCCCCTCTGCCTGTAAACCCTCATACCTCAGGCACATCCATAGTTTAACACTAGCAAAAAGTGTTGTCAATAATTGATTTATCGGGTTTTCTTGTGCACACGCACCCTAGCGTGTCATAAGTCCATTTTGAGCATTTTCTGTACCTTTGTACTCTGAGAATACACAAAAAGTGTAAACCTGATGTTAAATTTTACAAAATTACAATATTTTTGTAACACATACCATCTGCTTCAAGCATATGCTCAATCCTAAAATTTATTTTTTTTGCATTTTTTCATTATTTATGTAAAAAAAATCCGATAACCCTTCACATGGCTATCGGATTTATCCTGTTTGTATTCAGAAACAATACGAAAACACAACAAAACGGGACGATTTCGTCCTATTTTTTTAAAATATTTTACTAGGACTATTATCTCATTTTTAAATTTCACCAATTATTTTGCTGCAATTACATCAATTTCGATAAGAACATCCTTTGGAAGACGGCTTACCTCAACACATACTCTTGCAGGACCTGTCTCTTATACACATCTGACGCTGCCGACGATATGCAGTGTGT
>CAMCDL010000006.1 GCA_945873565.1 uncultured Selenomonadaceae bacterium
GACAACAAGAAAAATCCTGCAAATGCCTTAACCACGGGCACTTGCAGGACTTTTTAGTTTGAACAACTGTCAAAGATGAGATTATATCATGCGGAAAAACACTATTCAAGAAGAGAAGTGGTGAAAATGAAAAATTTTGACCAATACGACCCGCTGAATTTGGCGGGTCATTCAACGGTGTTATTGTTGTGTTCAAAAAATAAATCGACTAACTTTTATAGTTGCAAATAAAGGAATAATCTGCACAAAAATAGGCTGCCGCTTTGATAAAAAACATCAAATGCGACAGCCCCTCCGCTGAACATATCTAATATATTAAGCTTACTCGCTTAAGTTTACCTCTATACCCTGCTTCTCCTTGGAAATAACTCTTTCCTCGTAATCATTACATTCCTCAGCAACCTGCTTGCTAAGCCAGATAAGGCAGATCAGGTTCGGAATAGCCATCAGACCATTTGCAGTATCGGAGAAATCCCATACCAGATCAAGAGTCTGAGTAGCACCGATGTAGGTCATGAAGGAGAAGATTACACGATATGCAACCAGAATATCATGATCCTTTACAAGATACTCCAGGGACTTCTCACCATAATATTCCCAGCCAAGAATAGTTGAGAACGCGAACATTGCCAGGGAAGTAGAAACGATAACACGTGCATGTTCACCAAATACGGAGCTGAAAGCCATGATAGTGAGCTGTGCACCAGATACAGCCTTGCCAGTAGCAGGATCAATGGTACCAAGAGCACCGGAGGAAGCGATTACCAGACCAGTAAGTACGCAGATAATCATGGTATCGAAGAAGGTACCAGTCATATTTACATAACCCTGACGGGACGCATGGTCAGTCTTTGCAGCAGCTGCTGCGATAGGAGCAGAACCAAGACCTGCTTCGTTAGAGAATACACCGCGGGCAACACCCCAACGCATTGCAGTCAGCATGGAAGCGATGATAGAACCGCCAACACCACCAGCAACAGCATCAGGTGCAAAAGCCATACGGAAGATTTCAGAAATACCAGCAGGCAGTGCAGATGCATTAACTACGATAACAATAACCGCCATTACAAAGTAGAAGGCTGCCATTGCAGGAACAATAACACTGGATACAGCACCGATGGACTGAATACCCTTGAAAAGAATTACGATAGAAAGCAGAACCAGGATAACACCGATAAGAGCAGGATCAATACCGAAGGAGGAATTGAAGGCTGCCGCAATGGAGTTTGCCTGAGTCATATTACCAATACCGAAGGACGCACAAACGGCAAATACCGCAAACAGGGTTGCCAGGAGCTTACCGATTGGACCGCCGATACCATTCTTCATAGCATACATCGGACCGCCAGCCATCTCACCAGCATCATTGGTTTCGCGGTACTTAACTGCCAGAACAGACTCTGCATACTTGGTAGAAAGACCAAAAGCTGCGGAAATCCACATCCACACGAGGGCACCAGGACCACCAAGAACCATAGCGGTAGCAACACCAACAATGTTACCAGTACCTACAGTAGCAGAAAGTGCTATCATCAGTGACTGGAAAGGTGTAACGTCACCCTCAGTCTTGTCTTTCTTCTTCAGAATCATCTTAACCGCATAAGGAAGGTTACGCCAAGGCCTGAACTTCAGCCTTACAGTAAGAAATACACCTGTGCCGACCAGAAAAGCCAGCATAATTGGACCCCACACGAAGTCGTTGACATCGTGCATAATTGCTGCAAAATCCATGAATTATTCCTCCTAAAAATACATTTGTACACTAACTGATAATTGCGAAAAAAAGTAGTCTCGTACCTGTGAAGAATACGAGACTCCTTTGTCTGCGAATACCCTCAGTCACCGTCTCACTGTAGTGTACAACAGTCAAGTGACTATGGAGATAGTATATGGCAAAACCCTATTTTTGTAAATAGCAAATACTAAAAAAGAACATTTAAATACATTAAAACATTAAAGTATATTTACGCATGCAGAAGACTCAATGTATATGAGTTCTCTTCCATTCCGACAGGAACCATGCTACCTCATGGATAGCCTCATTCTTTATATATGACTGTGGCACCATCGGCATTTCATGCTTACTGATAAGAGACTTGCTATCGTAGTAATAGAGATATGACCGCAGATACTGATATGTTCCCTGGGCCGTATTAAACCTGGTGACATATACATAATAAAGGTTATCCTTTGGCTGAACTATAGCCATTTCAGCTACATACTCATCAACGCCAGTTACGTCTGCGCCTGCTACCTCAATATAATAGCCGCGATCATTTACGGCATCCACAAATTGCCAGTTAGCCTCTGATCCTGTTCCTGCCAAGCAGCTGGAAATTCCCATAAGCATCATGCTGAGGGTAATAATAATAACACTAAAAAGCCTGGTCTTATTTTTCAAAATACCTCATCCGTCCCTTGCAATATTATCAGGTAATATCTATAACGCGATGCATGACACCCAGATGAACCTCTGGGGCAAGACTATCAATTGACTCTGTAGCCTGCTTTGTACTGCCATCAACACTGCCAGCGCAAACTATTTCATGAAGCATCTTTAGCTCATTCTCATCATTATTCATCAGATTCTTATTATGAATTCTGGACAGCACGCTGCTGATTCCCCATCCCCACCAGTTTGATACACCACTCATGAGAATAATGTCTGCACACTCCTGAGCACAGATTACATCCCCATGAGGCACGTGAGACTCAATAACCTCGCGAAGGCCGCCCATACCGATTTCATTACCGCCATCACCAATAGAGATTGTGGTAATGCCACGCTCCTTGGCAGAAGCAATGTAGCTGGAGGTATCTACCAGCATCTCATCAATAATTCCTCCACGCATATTGTGATAATGTCCATCAGCAGCCTTGCCTGGGCGCTCGATAGTCAGGCAATGACTAGGCTTCAGAGCATCCATCTGCCTTGCCATGAATTTATCAGTTTCCTTTTCTGGCAGCAGCACAGCCCGGGCCTTGCAGCCTCTGGAAAGCAGTGCTTCATTCAAAACCCAGTATGCCTCAAGGTCAGTAAAAAGCCATACAGGAACTCCTGCAGCCTCAAAGGCATAGGCGATATTAGCAGCACCTAAAGGTCCGTCAGTTTCTCCAGTATATACACCTTCACCCATATTTACTGGAAATCCGGTAAGGACAAAAACACCAGTAGCCTTAGCAATGCTGTCAGTAAGCTCCTGAACAGGATTAGCTGGTGCGTTGCCAAGAAGGCCTCTGTTGCCTGGATCGAATCTCATGATTTCGTCAAGATTTGCATTATAATCCTTTGACACAATCAATCCCTCCCTAAACCTTTATTTTGATTAAGCCTTAGCCTTTTTAGACTCAAGGAAGTCGTTTACTTCATCATTTTTTACATCAGTGATAAACATGCATCCTGGTGCATGGGTAATAACTAGCGGCAGCTTCGCGTGCTCAATAACAGCCTGCGGTGTAACACCGCAGCCCCAGAATACAGGAATTTCGCCCTCATAAACATCTACAGCATCGCCATAATCCGGCTTTAAAATATCCTTTATTCCCAGCTCCTCGGGATGACCGATATTTACTGGAGCACCATGAACATTAGGGAATCTGCCAGTTATCTCATCAGCCAGCTTCGCCTTATCAGGAGTCATAGGACGCATGGATACTACCAGCTCACCCTCAAAAATACCGGCTGGCTCGCACATTGTAGTGGTCTTAAACATAGGAACATTCCTTCCTTGTGTAATGTGACGAACCTCTACACCAGCCTTCAGCAGAGCCTCCTCAAATGAGAAGCTGCAGCCAATAAGAAATACGCAGAAATCATCCTGCCAGTATTCAGTAGCATCATGAACCTCTTTAACTTTTATTCCATTCTCATAAATGCAATACTTAGGAATATCTGTAAGAATATTTGCGCCCTTGCCCATATCCTGAACCATTGGTGAACCATGGATAACCTCCAGAATTGGACATGGCTTTGGGTTTTTCTTGGCAAATTCCTCAAAATCCCTAGCATATTTTTCTGGTAATATTACAAGGTTTGCCTGAGCATAACCATTGCACATACCAGAGGTCTGCCCTTTAATCTCGCCGCTGCGGATTTTCTGCCAAACCTCCTGTGGTGCCATACTGCTATAATCTGACATCGCTCAATCCCCCTATTTTCTTGTTATAACAGGCTGAAGGGACACCTCAAACTGCTGTCCAGCCACCTTAACATTATAATGCTTTATACCATAGCCGCTCAGTGCTGCTCCAGCAGCTGCAGAAGCTGGCCTGGAGTTTTCAAATACCTCTCTGGCAGCTTCAAGCTGACCAAGCTTTTCCTGGTATGCTGCCTGAGCCTCCTCCACAGACACCGCCCTGAAGGAAACCTTGGTTCCTGGACCGGATTGAGCCAGCTCTGGCAGATCAGCCGTGATAACCGTAGCCACCTTAGGATAGCCGCCAGTAGTCTGGTGATCAGACATCATTATGATAGGCTCTCCTCCTGGAGGTACCTGAACCGAGCCAAAAACAATACCATCACTTACCATATCGCCATCTATCTGACGTTCCAGCTTCTCACCTGCAAGGCGATACCCCATACGGTCTGAATCAGCAGTAATTTCGTATGCTCTGCTTAAAAATATCTCTATTGCTCCTGAAGTAAAATAATCATCCTGGGGTCCCAGCACTACTCTGATTATCCTCATATCCTCATGAGCATGAGTTCTCTGCAGCCTGCGGCAAGGCTTCAAGCCAGAGAGCATTTCTTTTGCATCAGTCCCTGGCTCACCTGTGCTCAGCACATCACCAGCCCCTAGTCTTCGTCCATCAAGGCCTCCGGCCCCCAGCTTCAGATTGGTAGAACAGCTTCCCATTACCTCTGGTACATCAATACCGCCAGCCACAGCAATATACCCCCGCATTCCTTGTGACATACTGGAAAGCTTAAGCACCTGACCAGCTTTTACACGAATAGCTGAATAAGCCTCTGCCGGCTTCCCATCAAGGGTAAGCTTTGGTTCCCCTCCTGCAGCAGCCACAAGGCAGTCCTCATGAAATTCCAGCTCTGGTCCCATACAGGTACACTCCAGAACTGCACTGCCATAATCATTTCCCACCAGCAGATTGGCAGCATAGGCTGCCTGCCAATCCATAACGCCTGAAACCTGGACACCACTGGCCTGAAAGCCATACCGGCCCTTATCCTGTACAGTAGTCAGCATTCCGCCATTAATTACTTTTATCTTCATTCTGTCATCGCCTCATACTCAGCCTCTGTAATCGGCTTAAACCTGATACTCTGGCCGGCCCTCAGGAGAATAGGCTTCTCCCGATCAGCATCATACAGCTTAAGAGGGGTACGTCCTATTATCTGCCAGCCACCTGGAGACTCTACTGAGTATATGCCTGTCTGCTGTCCAGCAATACCTACGCTGCCAGCAGGAATCTTGAGCCTTGGAGTCTGTTTTCTAGGTGCTGCAATAGACTTATCCATGCCGCCAAGGTAAGGAAAACCCGCCACAAAGCCAAGCATATAAATCGGATATTCAGCTTCAGAATGGCGCTTTATTACCTCATCCTCAGAAAGACTATTAAGCTGGGCCACAATGCCCAAATCTGGTCCATATTCACCGCCATATACCACTGGTATCTCAACCACCTCGCGGTCAGATATTTCAACGCCCTCCAGCCCTTCAGCCAAAATTTTCAGCTGCTCTATGAGCCCAGCATAGCCTACAGCCAGTTGATCATACACCACCAGCAGTGAACCGTAAGTTGGCACAAGCTCTACTATACCCTTTAATTTTCCTTCATCGATAGCAGCTTCTATAACAGTCCGCATGGCTGCTACCTGGTTATTTATATTAAGATCAATTTCCCGCCCAAATTCAACAGCGATGGCGCTATCGCCTGCAGGAAGAAAACGTGCACTCATAGACTATTCCCCTTATCTTAGGCTCTTGACCTCAACACCCTGTTCAATAAGAGCATTTCGCAGCTTTATAACTGTCTCTATTGCCTTAGGATTATCGCCATGAACACAAATACTATCTGCCCTTATATCGATTTCCTTGCCATTAATGCTGATGACCTTGCCCTCCTTAGCCATCTTTACAGCTCTGGCAACAGCTGCTTCAGGGTCATGAATTACAGCACCTGGCTTAGAGCGAGCTACCAGGCTGCCGTCATCATTATATGCACGATCAGCAAACACCTCACTGGCAGTCTTCAGGCCAATTCTTTCTGCAGCCTCCAGCATTACAGAACCAGCCAATCCCATGAAAATAAGCTCAGGATCTATTGAATATATTGCCTTACAGATTCCCTCAGCCAGCTTTTCATCCTTAGCTGCCATATTATAAAGAGCCCCATGAGGCTTCACATGCTGAAGCCTCAGGCCATGGCCCTTAGCAAAAGCCATAAGGGCACCAACCTGATATTTCACATAGGCACCGGCCTCCTCAGGAGTAACCACCATCTGACGTCTGCCAAAGCCCATAAGGTCTGGGAAGCCTGGATGTGCTCCTATGGCCGCGCCATGCTGCTTAGCCAGTGCTACAGTCTTTTCCATAATCAGCGGATCACCTGCATGATAGCCGCAGGCAACATTAACTGATGTAACGTTCGGGATTACCTCAGCATCCATGCCCATAGTATAGGCACCAAAGCTCTCACCAAGATCACAATTCAAATCCACACAGCTCATAATAACCTCCGAAAACTCTAAAAGGGCCAAGCTTCCTCAGCATAATACTGTCAGAAGCACTGGCCCTTTGCAGCATTTGAGCCTTTTATGCTCAAGTTATGTCTATAATTCTATCAGTCAAGCAGGGTAGCCTTACCAGTATAATCCAGATATTCCTGAATTACAGCATCCTCGATGCGCTTCAGGGTTTCAGGATCCTTGCCGCCAACCTTCTTGCCCTCGATCTCTACAGCATGCTGGCACATCCTGGAGGAAGCAGTAACAATAACCTCATCTGCATCATACATCTCCTCAAGAGTAAATGCACGCTCCATAACAGTAATACCAAGGCGGCGGCAAGCCTCAGTCATATGAGTCTTTGCAATACCGCGCAGGATAAACTGATCATCTGGATGAGTAATGAGCATGCCATCCTTCAGAATCTGGATATTGCTGTGACAGCACTCGGTTACAAAGCCATCTCTGTGCAGAACACACTCATCTGCGCCAGCACGGGTAGCCAGCTCAGTACCGATTACTGCAGGCAGAAGGTTCAGAGTCTTTGCATTGCCATGCTGGAAGCGGGTATCAGGACGAACTATCAGCTTGAGCTCCTGCTTAGGATCGCCAGCCTTGGAAGGCTTAATCCAAACCCAGATCTTGCCAGGCATATCCTTGCCATAAGCATGATTACGGGATGCTACACCTCTGGTAACCTGCCAGTAAACAAAATGGGTCTCACCCTCAACCTGCTTAAGCAGATCAGTCAGCAGCTTGCCCAGCTCTTCCTTCTCCATAGGAATCTTAATGTCGAAATAGTTAGCGCTGGTATAAAAACGATCAAGATGATCCTCCAGAAGATAAACCACATGATTGCCACCGATAGTTGCATCATAAACACCATCACCAAAAAAATGAGAGCGATCATTGAAAGGAATCATTACCTCTTCAGGAGTACCAACCTTACCATCATAATAAGCGAGTTCCTTATACATAAATACACGACCTTTCCAGAAAGTGATGTCATCTGATATGTATATAATACCACCTCAGATGGATATGTCAAACATCGCTTAGGCTATATACAAAAAAATACATTGTATATTAATATCCATAGTCCTTTAATAGCTATTCTAGCAATTGTATGCTATAATAGCTTTTACTGATGGTATCATTTATCAGCATTATTATTTGTCACTATTGTCTTAACCATTTTTTCAAATTTTGGCCTTGGTACCATAACATAATGGCCACACCCCTGGCATTTGATACCTATATCCATGCCTACGCGGGTGATTTCCCATTGAAAGCTGCCACAAGGATGTTTTTTCTTAAGGCTGGCAATGTCACCAGCAGCAAAGGTCAACTTGTTCATATCCGAAACCTTCCTTAAATAAAATAAATTAAATTATATAAATAATACGAGGTATTCATGAAAATTTCAATTCTTCAGATGCCAGCCGTGCTTGGCCGCCCGGCTGATAATATCGATACCCTTCGCCGGATGGCTTATACTGCCATGGATAAGCGCCCAGACGTACTGCTCATGCCAGAGCTATGGGATTTAGGCTTTTATCCAACCCCCATAGCAGACTTCGCTGACAAGAACGGTGAGCGGATACGGAAGGAGCTGTCTGACCTGGCTGCAAAATATCAGGTCAATATCGTAGGTGGCTCCTGCGCCATAAGCATCGGCAAAAACATTTACAACACCAGCTTTGTTTTCGACCGTAATGGAAGCCTGATTTCATCATACAGGAAAACCCATCTCTTTTCTCCTGCCGGGGAGGACAAGGATTTTACCGCAGGCACTAACTTCCCTACCTTTGTGCTGGATGGTGTAAAATGCGCCACTGTAATATGCTATGACATAAGGTTTCCAGAGCTGGTCCGCCAGCTGGCCCTTAAGGATATTTCCGTACTCTTTGTCCCAGCTGCCTGGCCAGCAGGCCGGCTGATGCATTGGGATACCCTGCTGAGAGCTCGAGCCATCGAAAATCAGATTTTTGTCTGTGCAGCTAACGGTATTGGAAAGTCCACTGATGACTTTCTGATGGGCGGACATTCCTCCATCATAGATCCATGGGGTGAAATTCTCGCCCAGGCCAGCAGCGACCATAAGGATGGCGAAATTATCCATGCCAATCTGAAGCTGGCCATCAGAGATCAGATCAGGGAAAGCCTGCCAATTTATGATGACAGACGGCCCGAGCTTTACAAATGATTATACCTTAACCAGAAGAAAAGGGACAGTCCCATATGACACTATTGCGGTCATAGGGGAATGTCCCTATTTTTTATCCAACCTGCCAGCTGACTGCTGGCGCTATTTCCTTTTCATAGATTATTACATCAGCAGGAGCAAAACCATTGAAGCCAGTTGCAGCTACTGAGGAGTATGCTCCAATTTCTGGCACTAGAACAAGATCCCCCACCACCAGCTTTGGAGCAGGATAATCCCGCGATATTATATCAATGGAATCACAACTTGGGCCAGCAAAAACATTACAGACAGCTCCATGCCCTCAGCCCTTGCCCTGTCAACAAGGTTACGGCAAAGACACAGCGAATATCTATAGGCAGCAGCATCAAGCGACTGGCTACCAATAAACTCATTTCATCCTCTGGTGAACGAAAGCTCTTCATAACACTCCCCTATCTTTAAGAAAAAATTATTTTTTAATTAAACGCATTATACGCTCCTAGTATTATGTTTGCAATACCTGCAGCTAATGTATACAAAAAAAACTGCTGCCCATAGGGCAGCAGCCTGCTTTAACCTTATTTAAACATTGAAGCGGAAGTATGTAACATCACCATCCTGCATAACATACTCCTTACCCTCGAGACGTACCTGTCCTTTTTCACGAGCAGCAGCAGTTGAACCAGCAGCAATAAGATCATCGTAGCTGACAATCTCAGCCCTGATAAAGCCACGCTCTATATCGGAATGAATCTTGCCTGCAGCCTTAGGTGCTACTGTACCCTTCACAATAGTCCACGCACGGCACTCGTCAGGACCTGCAGTCAGGAACGTCATGAGACCGAGAAGATCAAAAGCAGCCTTTATAAGCTTCTCAAGACCAGATTCCTCCAGTCCCAGCTCTGCCAAGAAGTCCTTGGCATCATCAGCATCAAGCTCAGCAATCTCAGATTCTACCCGGGCAGATATAGTAACTACACCAGCTCCCTCAGCAGCGGCATACTCCTTTACCTTCTGCACATACTTGTTTTCAGTGTCTGCAGATGCTACCTCATCCTCACCGACATTAGCAACAAAAAGGGTAGGCTTCATGGTCAGGAAATTCATTTCCTTTATCATGTCACGCTCATCTTCAGTAAGCTCCACACTGCGAACGGTTTTGCCCTCATCCAGTGCAGCCTTTATTTTCTGTAGAACTGCATCCTCTGCCTTTGCCTCCTTAGCTCCGGACTTAGCCAGCTTCACCAGCTTCTGCAAACGGCGCTCCAGCACCTCCATATCAGCAAGGCAGAGCTCGGTATTGATAATCTCAATGTCACGTATAGGATCTATAGACCCCTCCACATGGGTGATGTCTCCATCCTCAAAACAGCGTACAACATGAGCCACAGCATCAACCTGACGAATGTGCTCCAGAAACTTATTGCCAAGTCCCTCGCCTTGTGCAGCACCCTTAACCAGGCCAGCTATATCCACAAAACGGAAAGCTGCTGGAGTTGTCTTTTTGGAATTATACATCTCATGGAGAACCTCAAGGCGCTTATCTGGCACATCCACGATACCAACATTTGGCTCTATTGTGCAGAAAGGATAATTTGCTGCTTCAGCACCAGCCTTAGTTATAGCATTGAAAAGTGTACTCTTGCCTACGTTAGGCAGTCCCACTATTCCTACTTCTAAATTACTCAAAGCCTTCACCTCATAGAAAAATTGTCACAAATAATTTTATATAAAAAATGACAATTAAGCAAGGGTAAATATTGGCTCAGACTTATCAGCTATACCTGTCAATCTTCCTTTTTCTCAAATTTATCTTTATCTACGCCGCATATAGGACAGTGCTCTGGCGCTGCCTCGCCCTCATGCTCATAACCACATACTGTGCACACCCACTTAGCCATAATAAATTTCTCCCTTCAAATAAGATAACAATTAAATACCATCTAAACTTCTTAAGCTGTTAAATTATGTACCAGCTGGATATCTTTTGGTACAGGCAGGGCATCATATATAGACTTAATCTGATTGAAGAGCTGATCCTTTCTGGCCTGCTCTGTCTCAGGCATTCTCCACTCCTCGTACAGCTTGTGAGTTGCCTGATTTGCTTCAAGAGTAAGCTCCGAATGCATCTGAAGCTCGAAGGCCTGTCCACTTGGTGCCTTAGCATTTATATGAATTGCCTTATATCGTCCATCTGGATCAAGATATTTATTATCCACCTCGGTAACGCTGTAGCCAGCCTGCTTCATGGCACTGATTACATCCATCGTTGCTTTTGCCATGGTATCATGCTCCACAATCATGGTATATCTTATCAGGTCACCAGCAGCTTCCACATATTCGTAATCACTTTTGGGCATCAGACCATTTCGGATATCCTTATCAGTCTTTCGCTGAATCTTGCTTTCTATGCTGGATGCTGTCTTAAGGGAATACTCCAAGCCCTCAAGGGTTCCGTCCACTTTATCTGCCAGCTCCATCATCGCATAGGTAATAGCGGGTTCATTTGCTCTCGCTATATCATAAATATCCTGAGTGCGGGCCTGACATCCATTTAATTTTGAATCAAGCTCGGCAACACTTCCTGATACAACAATCCTGCCCTTACGATTCATATATGGTACACCGCCAATGCGCTGCTGAAGCCTTACACCTGCCGTAGAAAATGCGGCCATAACCTCCTGAGAATCAGGTGAAGCCGCTGCACCACATATACTGCCAGCCATAGTAGACCAGATTATTGCCGCTGCTGCCATCAGCATTTTGGGGTTACTTAAATTGGAAAGTCTGGTCAGTCTAGCTATTTTATTCATATCAGGCATGCTGCAGCCGGATACCAGCTTTCTTATCTTGCTTGCCAGCTTAATTTTGTTTAAATAATTCACGCCCTCTGCCTCCTCGACCATTATCAATCTTATGAGGCTATTATATTTCACAAAGATGAAAGTAGCATGAAAGTATTTTTCATTTAATTTGTAAAAAAGGCATCCCTTTATGAGGGGATGCCTCAAAAAGCTCTATAGCTTAAATTACTTGTTCATAGCCTCTGCAACTGCAACTGCTACTGCTACAGACATACCAACCATTGGGTTGTTGCCTGCGCCGATGAGACCCATCATATCTACGTGAGCAGGTACAGAAGAAGAACCAGCGAACTGAGCATCACCATGCATACGGCCCATAGTATCAGTCATACCATAGGATGCAGGACCTGCAGCCATGTTATCTGGATGCAGGGTACGGCCAGTACCGCCACCGGAAGCTACGGAGAAGTACTTCTTGCCCATCTCCAGACGCTCCTTCTTATAGGTACCAGCTACTGGATGCTGGAAGCGGGTAGGATTAGTGGAGTTACCAGTAATGGAAATACCAACATCCTCCTTGTGCATGATTGCAACACCCTCTGGAACGGAATCTGCACCATAGCAGTTAACCTTAGAACGAGGGCCATCGGAGTAAGCGATACGCTTAACCTCTTCAACCTCGCCAGTTACATAGTTATACTGAGTCTGTACATAGGTGAAGCCGTTGATACGGGAAATAATCTGAGCAGCATCCTTGCCGAGACCATTCAGTATTACGCGGAGAGGTTCCTTACGAACCTTGTTTGCGGTCTGAGCGATACCGATTGCGCCCTCAGCAGCAGCAAAGGACTCGTGACCAGCCAGGAATGCGAAGCAGGTATTCTCCTCGGAGAGAAGCATTGCTGCCAGATTACCATGACCAAGACCTACCTTACGATGTGCAGCAACGGAACCAGGTACGCAGAATGCCTGAATACCTTCGCCGATAGCCTTAGCAGCATCAGCAGCAGTCTTTACACCCTTCTTGATTGCGATTGCAGCACCCAGGGTATATGCCCACTTAGCGTTCTCGAAGCAGATTGGCTGCAGATCAGTTACGATAGCAGCTGGATCAATTCCCTTTTCCTTACAAACATCAGCAGCAGCCTCAATGGATGCAATGCCATATTTCTTGCAAACTTCGTTAATACCGTCAATACGGCGCTCATAGCCTTCAAATAATGCCATTTCTATTTCAGTCCTTCCTGTTCGTTATCTCAAATTATTCCTTACGAGGGTTGATGTAACGGGCAGCATCAGCAAAACGGCCCTTAGTAGAGGTATTCTTCTTGATAGCCTCGTTTGCGTCAACACCAGCAACGATAGCTTCCATAGCCTTGCCAAGATGAACAACCTCATAGCCGATTACGCGATCTTCGCTGTCAATAGCCATCTTAGTAACATAGCCTTCTGCTAATTCGAGGTAACGAGGTCCCTTCAGCTTAGTAGAGTACAGAGTACCTACCTGGCTGCGCAGGCCCTTGCCCAGGTCATCCAGACCAGCACCTACTGGCAGACCATCATCGGAGAATGCAGTCTGAGTACGGCCATATACAATCTGCAGGAACAGCTCACGCATAGCAGTGTTGATAGCATCGCAAACCAGGTCAGTATTCAGAGCCTCGAGAATAGTCTTGCCTGGAAGAATCTCGGAAGCCATAGCTGCGGAATGAGTCATACCAGAGCAGCCAATGGTCTCTACCAGAGCTTCCTCAATGATACCCTCTTTTACATTCAGGGTAAGCTTGCATCCACCCTGCTGAGGAGCGCACCAGCCGATACCATGAGTCAGGCCGCTTATGTCCTTGATTTCCTTAGACTGTACCCACTTGCCCTCCTCTGGGATAGGAGCTGGACCATGGTTTACTTCTTTTGCTACGCAAGTCATGTCTTCAACATGCTTATCATAATAAATCATTTCGTATTCCTCTCTTCATCTTAGTATAGTACACAAGCAGCATGGCGGCCACTGGCGGGCAGCAGCCGCCTTACTGCAATTTTTACTTCAGGGTTATCAATGGCTTACCGCTCATCTCAGCAGGAATTTCCATACCAGCCAGAGTCAGCATGGTTGGAGCAATGTCGCAAAGAGCACCATCGCTGGCAATCTCGCTTACACGATCAGAAACCACGATAAATGGAACTGGATTGGTGGTGTGTGCAGTAAATGGTGCACCAGTATCTGGATCTACCATCTGATCTGCATTGCCATGATCGGCAGTGATACAAACCTCGCCACCAACCTCGCGAATAGCCTCAACAAAGCGGCCTACGCAAGTATCAACAGTTTCAACAGCCTTTACAGCTGCCTCAAGAACTCCAGTATGACCTACCATATCTCCGTTTGCATAATTGAGAATAATAAAATCATACTTCCTGGACTTGATTGCCTCAACAACCTTGTCAGTTACCTCAATAGCACTCATCTCAGGCTGAAGGTCATAGGTAGCAACCTTAGGAGAAGGAACCAGGATACGGTCCTCACCTTCGTAAGGCTCCTCAACACCGCCGTTGAAGAAGAAGGTAACATGAGCATATTTCTCAGTCTCGGCAATTCTCAGCTGAGTCATGCCAGCCTTAGAAACAATCTCACCCAATGTATTAGTAATAGCCTCAGGAGGGAATGCAACCTTAACATTCAGACCTTCCTCAAACTGAGTCATAGTAGCGAATGCCTTCACTGCACCCTTACGCTCAAAACCCGCAAACTCAGTATCAGTGAATGCATGAGTCAGCTCGCGGGCACGGTCTGGACGGAAGTTAAAGAAGATAACACCATCAACATCTTCCATGCCAGCATAACCGCCAACAGCAAATGGAACAACAAATTCGTCAGTCACTTCAGCCTCATAGGAAGCCTTAATGCCTGCCACAGCATCATCTGCTGCACCACCCTTGCCGTATGCTATAACATCATATGCCTTCTGCACGCGCTCCCAGCGATTATCGCGGTCCATTGCATAATAACGGCCGGATACAGATGCAACCTTGCCTACGCCGATTTCCTTGATCTTCTCCTCAAGCTCAGCAACATACTCAGCTGCGGAGGATGGGTCAACATCACGACCATCGAGGAATGCATGAACAAAAACCTTCTCAATACCCTGCTGCTTTGCAAACTCCAAAAGGCCATAGAGATGCTGGCTGTGGCTATGTACGCCGCCAGGTGAAACAAGGCCCATGAGATGGAGAGCACCGCCCTGAGCCTTAACCTCAGAAGCTACGCTAACCAGCGCCTCATTAGTGAAGAAATCGCCATCCTTTATAGACTTTGTTACGCGGGTCAGAGACTGGTAAATGATGCGGCCAGCACCGATGTTAGTATGACCAACCTCAGAGTTGCCCATCTGCCCATCAGGGAGACCAACATGCTCACCAGAAGCGAAAATCTGAGTATTTTTAAAATTCGCCTTCAGCCCGTCAATGACAGGAGTCTTGGCAATCTGGACAGCATTGTTAGGATCATTTACGTCACCACAACCATAGCCATCCATAATAATCAATGCTACCGGAGCATTAGCTAACTTTGCCATTTGTCTACCTCAAAATCAGAACTTTACGATTGCGCTGAAATCAGCAGCCTTCAGGGAAGCACCACCAACCAGAGCACCATCAACGTTAGGCTGAGCCATCAGATCCTTAATGGTAGCTGGCTTTACGGAGCCGCCATACTGAATGCGGATTGCATCAGCTGCAGTCTGATCAAACTTAGCAGCTACTGCCTCACGGATAGCCTTGCAAACTTCTTCAGCCTGCTCGAAGGTAGCAGTCTTGCCAGTGCCAATAGCCCAGATTGGCTCATAAGCGATAACCAGCTCAGCAACCTCAGCAGCAGTGAAGCCCTCGAGAGCTGCATTGATCTGTGCTACTACATGATCGATATAGGTACCAGCCTCACGAATCTCCAGGGACTCGCCGCAGCAGATAATAGGAGTAATGCCTGCAGCCTTAGCAGCCTTAGCACGCTTGTTAACACCCTCATCGGTCTCACCAAAATAGTCACGACGCTCGGAATGACCAAGAACTACATACTCTACACCAATCTCTTTGAGCATACCAGTGGAGATCTCGCCAGTGTAAGCTCCCTTTGGCTCCCAATGAACATTCTGTGCTCCAACATGAATCTTGGTACCCTTTGCAGCGTCTGCTACAGCAGCCAGAGCAGTTGCGGTAGGACAAGCTACAACATCAACCTCAGTTACATCCTCTACCAGTGGAGCCAGAGCCTTAATCAGCTCAACGCCCTCAGCGATAGTGTTGTTCATCTTCCAGTTACCAGCAATAATAGGTCTACGTGCCATTTTTTATATCCTCCTTAATTATAGGGGAAGCTCCATATTTTCAGCGGAGCCTCCCAGTTAACATAATAAACTAAATTACTTATCAGCAATTGCCTCGATACCTGGCATTGGCTTACCTTCGAGGAACTCCAGAGTAGCACCGCCACCAGTGGAGATGTGAGAAATCTTATCGGACAGGCCGGTCTTGGTCAGAGCTGCAATAGAATCACCGCCACCAACGATGGAGATTGCACCCTGCTCAGTTGCACCAGCAACAGCCTTAGCTACAGCCAGAGTACCCTTGGCAAACGCATCGAACTCGAATACGCCCATAGGACCATTCCAAACAACAGTCTTTGCGCCAGCCAGAGCCTCGACATACTTCTCAGAGGTCTTAGGGCCACTATCAAGAGCCTCCCAGTTCTCTGGAACCTTATCTACATCTACAACCTGAGTGTTTGCATCTGCAGCAAACCTGTCAGCGATAGTCAGGTCAACAGGGAGAATAACCTCTACGCCCTTCTCCTTTGCCTTTGCCAGCTGAGCAAGAGCCTCATCGAACTTATCCTTCTCGCAGAGGGAATTGCCGATTGGCAGCCCCTGTGCAGCATCAAAGGTATGAGCCATGCCGCCGCCGATGATAATCTTATCTACCTTGTCAATCATGTTGGAGATAACGCCAATCTTGTCGGAAACCTTAGCGCCGCCGATGATAGCAACGAATGGGCGCTGTGGAGCCTCCAGAGTCTGACCGATGAACTTAATCTCCTTCTCCATCAGGAAGCCTGCAACAACCTCCTTGTAAGCAGCGATACCAGCATTAGCTGCGTGTGCACGATGGGAAACACCAAACGCATCATCAACAGCCAGATCAGCCAAATCAGCCAGCTGCTTAGCAAACTCAGGATTATTCTTCTTCTCTTCCTTATGATAACGGAGATTTTCCAGGAGCAGAATCTCACCTGGCTTCAGGTCAGCTGCAGCCTTCTCAGCCTCAGGACCAACGCAATCAGGAACCCACTTAACATCTACACCCATAACTTCGGATACGCGCTTTACCAGATGCTTAGTTGAGAACTTCTCCTCACGAGCCTCAGTAGGACGGCCGATGTGGCAAGCCAGGATAACAGCTGCACCCTGCTCTAACAGATAGGATACGGTCTCCTTGGTGCGAACGATACGGGTATCGTTAGTGATGTTCATATTCTCATCGAATGGAACATTGTAATCCACACGGACGAAAACCTTCTTACCCTTCAGCTCAACGTCCTTGATAGTTTTCTTATTCATACCCATTTAACAAAATACCTCCAGTTCAGTTTTTGAAATAATCGGGGTCTATTTTTATCGTTTTAAAAAAGGTCCAGCCCAAACAAAAGGCCGGACCTCTATGGATCTTAAATATTAAGTTACTGCCAGGCAGATATTACTTCAGCTCAGCGAAGTACTTAATGGTGCGAACCATCTGGCTGGTGTAGGAGTTCTCGTTGTCATACCAGGAAACAACCTGAACCTGAGTCAGACCGTCACCAACAGGGCTAACCATGGTCTGGGTAGCATCGAACAGGGAACCGTACTTCATGCCGATGATATCGCTGGAAACGATCTCGTCCTCGTTGTAGCCGAAGGACTCAGTAGCCTGTGCCTTCATAGCTGCATTAACCTGATCAACAGTTACCTCACCCTTAACTACAGCGTAGAGCAGAGTGGTGGAACCGGTAGGGGTAGGAACGCGCTGAGCAGCACCGATCAGCTTGCCATCCAGCTCTGGGATTACCAGGCCGATAGCCTTTGCAGCACCAGTGGAGTTAGGAACGATGTTTACAGCAGCTGCACGGGAACGACGGAGGTCACCCTTGCGCTGTGGGCCATCCAGAGTCATCTGGTCGCCAGTGTAAGCATGGATAGTAGCCATGATACCGGACTGGATAGGAGCCAGATCATTCAGAGCCTTAGCCATTGGAGCCAGGCAGTTGGTGGTGCAGGAAGCAGCGGAGATAACCTTGTCTTCCTTAGTCAGTACAGTGTGGTTTACGTTGTAAACAACAGTAGGGAGGTCCTTACCTGCTGGAGCAGAGATAACAACCTTCTTTGCGCCTGCCTCGAGATGAGCAGAAGCCTTCTCCTTGGAGGTGTAGAAGCCGGTGCACTCCAGAACAACATCTACATCATGCTTAGCCCAAGGAATCTCCTGAGCCTTAGCGCAAGCGTAAATCTTGATCTCCTTGCCGTTTACAGTAATGGAATCCTCACCAGCGGATACAGTATCAGCATACTTGTACTTGCCCTGGGAAGAGTCATACTTCAGCAGATGAGCGAGCATCTTAGGGGAAGTGAGGTCGTTGATTGCAACAACTTCATAACCCTCAGCATCGAACATCTGACGGAATGCCAGACGACCAATACGACCGAAACCATTAATAGCTACTTTTACTGCCATGTGAAAAATACCCCCTATAAAATTTAAAAACTATTCTGGAAACCCAGAACCTTATATGTGTGATTCAGGCGGAAACCGCTTAAATCGATTACGGAATCACCGGACAAGAACCAGCCTTTCCACTAATAATAGTACAATATCAGCGGGTTCATTGTCAATGATTTTCCATAAATTTGAGTAATTGTAGCATACAAAAAATTCATAAATACTCTATATTATTTTAATTATACATAGACACATTTTTTCCTTCAACCAATTCATATTTATTTTTATTGATTGCATTTCTGTGCCATCTATTTCTTTCTTGATTCTTATTAATTATTCCAGGCAGCTGATGAAATCAGGTGCCTTGTGTTCCGCCTGCTCAAGATTAAGAGCAGCCTGTACTGCCAATGCACACTCCAGGCGTTTTTTCTGAATCTCGCATCCCACATCGTATGGAATACGAATATCATTATTAAATAAATCTGCATTAGCATGACAGCCGCCACTGCAGAAGAACTTTGCCCAGCAGTCCCGGCATTTTTCTTTATTGAGAACATGTGACTCTCTGAAGTACTGTGGTAGCTCTTCGTTTTCAACACCCTTAAACACGTCACCCAGCTTATATCTGTCACGGCCCACAAACTGATGGCATGGATAAAGATCACCATTAGCAGCTACTGCATAGTACTCATGTCCAGCTCCGCAGCCAGCCAGACGCTTTGCCACGCATGGTCCATTGGACAGATCCATGTTGAAATGGAAGAAAAAGAAGCCCTTTCCTTCCCTGTGACGCTTCATATAGAAATCAGTCAGGCGGTCATACTCAGCAAAAATTTCTGGCAGCTTATCCTCGGTGAGCGCATATGGCGAATCCTTCAGTACAACCGGCTCCATGGATAAAATATCAAAGCCCGCATCGGCCATTGCCTCAACATCCTTTGTAAAATCGAGATTATCGGCAGTGTAAGTACCGCGCATATAGTAATTTTCACCGTTTCTTGAATCAACGCACTTGCGGAAATTAGCCATAATCCTGTCATAGGTCGGATTTCCGCCAGCATCAGGACGCATATTGTCATGGGTCTCCTTGCGTCCATCAGTACTGAGCACGAGGCTGATATTATTATCATTCAGCCATTTTATATTGGCATCATTAAGTGCCAGGCCATTGGTGGTAAGGGTCAGCTTGAAAATCTTGCCGGTCTCCTTCTCACGCTTTCTGACATATTCTGTAACATCCTTGACCAGCGGCATATTAATTAATGGCTCGCCACCAAAGAAATCAATTTCGCAGTGCTTCCTTTGACCGCTGTTATTGATAATAAACTCTACCGCTGCCCGACCTACTTCCTTGCTCATAAGCTGGCGCTCACCGCCATACTCTCCAGTATCACCAAAACAGTACTTGCAACGCATATTGCAATCATGAGCAGTCATAAAGCATAAGGATTTCACCAGGCCCTTGGATTTAAAGGTAGGCGGCACGCTGATATCCGGTGCAAACAGCTGATTTATCTCCATCAGCTCGTGAAGCTCGCCTATTGCCTCAGACAGTTCCTGTTCTATATAGCTGTCCTTAAGTGCAGCTATTACCTCGCTATCATTGGAGCCATCGAAGTACTCCATGATATCGTATATCATCTTATCCACTACATGGACAGCACCGCTGTTTATATCAAGAAGTATATACATACCGCTCTGTACAAACCTATGGGTTCTCTTTTTCATCTCTATATTCATTTCTTCACTCCATACACCAGCCATAAAAATAGACTGCCGCTATTTACACGACAGCCTATTCTTATTAACCAAAATTATTTCTTGCTCTCGCAAACCTGATTTCCAACAGTGCAAGAAGTCTTGCAAGCGGACTGGCAGGATGCCTGGCACTCGCCGCAGCCACCAGCATTCTTGGTAGCCTGCAGAGAAGGCTTATTAACAGTCTGAATGTGCTTCATTAATGTACCCTCCTAGCTAATTTAAACTATACGTGTTATTTTACCCTTTTTTAAGCTCTTATGCAATACCTTACTGTGCAATATGCTGGTCTATGTCCAGCCAGGACATCACCCTGCCCTTGAGCAGCCTGAGCCTGAACTCTGTTATTCCCAGCACAGGATGAGGAATATTTATCCTCGTAAGCTTAAATGGATCGGTATCAATTGTATTAAGACCAGCATCACCAGTTACTGCTGCCTGATATTCTGCTGACTTCATCATATCTATGATTTCATCATTATATTTGCCATTAGGATAGGACAGACAGTATATCAGCCTGAGGTCAGCCCATTCCATCAGCAGCTTAGAGTTTATTATCTCCGTATTGAGCATATCCTGGCTCATGCCAGTCATAGGCAGATGATTGCAGGTATGGCTGCCCACCTCTATATTCCAGATGCGCATATCCTTAAGCTGGTCAAGGGTCATATATTTATCCTGACCAATATAATTTACAACCATAAAGACAGTTGCCTTCATATGCCTTTCCTTGAGAATTGGCAAAAGCTCAGTATAATTGGTCCGATACCCATCATCGAAGGTCAATATAACCGGCTTCCTAGGTAATACAAGAATCCCCTTTCTGGCCCTCAGATAATCCTTAAGAGATATTGCCGTATAGCCATGCTCTGTCAAATAATCCAGCTGCTCCTGAAAATCCTCAGGAGGTACATTGTACTCCCAGGCCTTTTCCGGGTCTTCAGCCTGAACCATATGATATTCAAGTATTGGAAAGCCTGGCTGATCGGCCAGAATGTCATCAGCAAACACTACAATAAGCACTGCAGCTGCTATTAAAGCTCCAAGCACAAGAAGCAGTATTTTTTTCATGCTTCATGATCCCCCTTACATTCCTTAGCCAGCTGCTCAAGCCTGCGCAGCCGGTGATTTATACCAGAACGCCCCACACCTAGGAGCTCTGACAGCTCCTTCAGTGATGACTCAGGATTCTCTATGCGGGCATTGCCTGCCTCCTTAAGTCCCTCTGGCAGTCCATCAAAGATTCCCTGTTCCTTTAGCAGCTGAACTGCCGCCACCTGCTTATAGGCGGCCTTAACGGTTTTCTGCAGGTTAGCCGTCTCACAATTAACTATGCGGTTCACCTGATTCCGAAGCTCCTTCAGGTTTTTAGCCCCCTCAAATTCCTCCAGGGATGCTTCTGCCTCCATAATCCCCATAAGGTCCATTATGGATTCACTTTCCTTTACGTAAATAACATAGCCGCTTTTACGCTCCATAATACCAGCAGGCATTCCCATCTTTTTTAGTATGCTCACCAATGTTGCTGCAAAAGCATAGCTGCCTGTTACAAATTCAAAATGGCTGCCAGCCTCCGGCCTGTTTATACTTCCCCCGCCAAGGAACGCACCTCTAAGATAAGCAGCCCGGCAGCAGCCTTTTCTCAATAAGTCGCCATCACTGCCCACATTAAAGCTGTCACCCTTCATCAGCCCAAGCTCTGTCAGCAGCTGCTTGACCTGAGCACTTGGAGCTGCCCTCAGGTGATAGCTGTTGCTTTTATTGAGGCGTCTATGCCGTCTTACTGACACCTCCATGCCCACATTACCTTCACTTACAAGCTTCACCAGATTCAGTATTTTTCTGGCCACAGCTGCATTTTCTGTAACAAAGCTTATGCCAATGGTCCGCCCAAACCCTAAGGTCATGGAAGCTCCCATACGCAAAAGAGCTGCCAGCTCAGCCCGCTGGCAGCAATTATTATCATACATGAGCCTTGCCAGCTCATTTTTTACCTCTGTTGCAAAGGATGGCATATTATCTTCCCTTCATGCCATAAACTATTCGCATAACACTGTCACAAAGCTTCTGAGGCTCATGATGAAGTGCATCAGCCTTAGTTATGAGATCAGCCTTTATAACACCCACCCCAAGACGATTTAATTCCTTTTCATCTACTACTACCGGGTAGGCACCATTTTCGGCATACTTTTCTCTGAGAACCTCAGGCACTGGAGTAGAATTAACCAGAATAAAGTCTATTGCATTCCTGCCAGCATGATCCTGTATGGCCTTTACATGCATAGATGCAGTATAGCCATCAGTTTCGCCAGGCTGGGTCATTACATTGCATATATAAATTTTTATTGCCTTGCTGCGGCAGACAGCATCTGCAATTCCATCTACCAGCAGATTTGGTATTACACTGGTATAAAGGCTGCCAGGCCCAAGGATTATAGCTTCTGCGTCTCTTATTGCATCCATTGAGGACTGCACTGCCTCTGCATCATCAGGGAAAAGCTTTACCCTATGGATACGCTTACGTGCCTCTGGAATCTGCGATTCACCGCATATTACACTCCCATCATCCATAATGGCATCCAGCCTGACATGCTCCTTGCTTGCTGGCAGGACACGCCCCTTTACCGCCAATACTTTGGAAGACTGCTTAAGAGCAGTCTCCATATCGCCTGTCACTTCAGCCATAGCTGCTATAAACAGATTGCCGAAGCTATGGCCGGCAAGCCCGCTATTACCACCAAAACGATGCTGAAACAGCTTCTCCATAAGAGGCTCAGTATCAGCTAGCGCAACAAGACAGTTTCTAAGGTCTCCAGGAGGGATAATCCCTAATTCCTCTCTGAGACGTCCAGAGGAGCCGCCATCATCAGCAACCGTAACTACGGCAGTAACGTTAGAGGTTGCTTCCTTGATACCGCGCAGCAGAACCGAAAGACCGTGGCCTCCGCCCACTACCACAACTGCTGGCCCCTTGCCCAGCTTGCGCTTTTCATAGATAAGATCTACCAGACGCTCAGAATTATCCGGCAGCAGTACTGCAATAACCGAACGCACTATAAACCTTACTGCTATCAGAATTATTATTACACCTATGATAACCATAGCGCCACCCACCAGGGAAGCAAACACATAATTGTAGGAGCCTGTCCACAGGTATATTGTACGGAAAATAGCTTCCTCGAGATGGTCAATAAATTTATAGTTGAAAACAACAGCCATACCAAGGCTTATAAGCATAACACCAGCAGCAAATAACAGCAGCCAGCGCTTGAATTTCATGCCTGGATAGAGCCATTTTAAAAAATGCATAGTCATCGCCCCCATCAGCAAGATGAACTGCCGGACAGCTTATCTTTCCTCTCTTACATGCTCATGAACCTCATTCTTCATAAGGTCACGATGCTCAAGGTTAACAGGATAGCCCTGGTCCTTCAGACGGTCGAAGATATGTTTAGCAATAAACACCGAACGATGCATACCACCAGTGCAGCCTATAGCTATTACCAGCTGAGCCTTGCCCTCTTTAACATACTGAGGAATAAGAAAATCAATCATGTTATCCAGATGCTGCTTGAAATCCTTGGTAACCTGCCACTGATTTATATACTCCGCCACCATAGGAACAGCTCCGCTCTTATGCCGCATTGCCTCTACATAAAAGGGATTAGGCAGGAACCTCACATCGAAAACCAGATCTGCATCCAGGGGCATACCAAACTTAAAGCCAAAGGACATGACATCAATAGTCATCTGCTTATCAGACTTTACTGCAAAAATATTATGCAGCTTATTCTTAAGATCAACCTTCTTAAGATCTGAGGTGTCAATTATGTAAGTAGCCTTATTGCGTATATCCGCCAGACGGGAGCGCTCTTTAGCAATACCATCACTGATTCTGGTGCTAGGTGCCATAGGATGACGCCGACGGGTTTCCTTATACCTGCGGATAATCGTTGCATCTGAGGCATCCATGAACAGCAGCTCATACTGCTGATTATGCTTATCCATCTCCTCAAGCACGTGATTAAAGGTATCAAAAAATTCCCGGCTTCTGGTATCAACTACCAGCACAACCTTACCTACATGACCATCTGCATGCTGGCACAGCTCAGCAAACTTCGGGATAAATACTGGTGGCAGATTATCAACCACAAAATATTCCATATCCTCGAGGAATCGGCAGGCCTGTGTCTTGCCTGCACCAGACATACCTGTAATTATGATAAAATTATATTCCTTTTCCCGGTTATTCATGAGACCCTCCTTTCACAGGTATTTTACCTGTCTAAATCGTAGAAAAATCTATCTATTGCCTCTGCCAGGCCATCATGCTCATTATCCCCAACATGATAGCTGGCTGCTGCCGCAGCTGCAGGGGTTGCATTTCCCATAGCTACACCATACTTTACTGCCTTCAGCATCGGCACATCATTACCTGCATCGCCTATGGTCAGAACCTTATCTTCTGGCACCCCCATAAGCTCAGCCAGCTTCAGAACTGCATCCGCCTTGGTCACCCCTGGATTAACCATCTCAATATACGTCGGAGCCGACTGAGTAATCATCAGTCTATCACCGAAATGCTTCTGCAGCTTATCAAGAGTCTCCGGCATATCCTCCGGCGAATCAGTCACAACTAAAAGCTTCGGCACATTTTCCACCATATCATAAATGGCTTCACCTACAGCCCTGCCCTTGACCCCAGCAGCCACCTCATACTCAGCAGCCTGAGGAGACATTTCCCGGTAAATCAGCTCATCATTGCTGTAGGACTGTACATACATGCCATTCTCGGTACAGAAATCCAGTATTTCCTTTATCATGTCAGCAGACAGATATGATGTATAAAAAATCTTGCCTGATACAGACTTTATCAAAGCACCATTATAGGTAATAATAGGCACATCTACGCCAAGCTCCTTGGCATATGGCAATGCTGAGCAATACATACGCCCGGTGGCAATAGTAAAAATCATACCATCAGCTACAGCCTGCCGAATCCTAGCCTTATTGCCTTCGCTGATTTTCCGGCTATTGTTTAATAGAGTACCATCCATATCTGTAACAAACAGCTTAATTGCCATACAAACTCTCCTCAAGCATCAAATATATCACGGACTGAAAAATACGGTTACAGTTATATTCGGATCAACTACAGCATAGGCCGGCACATCCTGGGCTACAGCAATACCTGAACCCTCAGCATTTATAGCTACACCGATTTCTGCCAGCTTCTGTGAGGCCTCTCTTATACTGCATCCCTTAAGATCAGGTATCATTACCTTTCCCTCTGGAATACTTCGTGGCTCTGCAGGCTGCTGCTTTGGCACAGCTGGTGCCGGAAGCTTATTATCCTCTCCAGCAAAAGGATCGCTGCTTGGCTCAACATGATAGTAGCGGAACAGCTGCGAGAAAATCTCACCAGCTACTGGTGCAGCTATCTGTCCGCCATAAAACAGTCCAGAAGGATCATCTATCATAACCAGAACAGTAAACCTTGGATTTTCAACTGGGGCAAAGCCACAGAAGGAGGCAATATACCTGCCCTCCATATAGCCGGCGCCATCCTCACGTATTTTCTGGGCAGTACCAGTCTTGCCAGCTATTCTATAGCCCTTTACTCCAGCCAGCTGTCCACCGCCTGTAGCTACTACCTGCTCCAAAAGACCAGTAAGAGTCTTTACAGTCGCTGACTCCAGGGTACGATGAACTTCCTCCCTGCCATACTCCTTAAATACTGAGCCATCAGCATTATTTATTTTTTTTATAACATGAGGCTTCAGAAGAATTCCATCATTGGCTATAGCCGACATTGCTGTAATAAGCTGCAGCGGAGTTACAGCAATACTCTGGCCTATAGCCATTGTAGCTATATCTGAATCCCTCATATCGGCAGGCTCAAACAAAAGCCCGCACTCCTCACCAGGAATCTCTATACCGGTGTAAGCTCCAAAACCGAAGCTCTTTGCATAGCTGGTAAGCTTTTCGCCGCCCAGCTGCAGCCCCACCTGAGCAAAGCCGGTATTAACAGAATTCTTTACAACATCAGTGAAGCTTATAGTACCAAAGCTTTCACCGTTCCAGTTCTGGATACGGCGATCAGATACCATTACAAAGCCTGGATCAACAAAGGTCTGGTTAGGCGTAACTGCCTTTTCCTGTAAAGCTGCTCCAGCCACCATTGCCTTAAAGGTTGAGCCTGGCTCGTATATGAAGGATACGGCCCGGTTTCCCATATCCTCCTGCCTTGACTCCCAGTACTTATTTGGATTAAAGCTTGGCCTTGAGGCCATTGCCAGGATCTCGCCTGTACTAGGATCCATTACAATGGCAGTAACCGCCTTAGGCTGGTTCTTTTCCATCACCTTATCCAGGGCCTGCTCAACAATAAACTGAACATTAGCTTCTAATGTAAGAGTAATATCCTTACATCGATCACCAGCATAGCGATGACTCCTAAAAATATCGCCAAGTATTGGCCGATTTCTCTGGTCAGTTGTAAGAGTCTCTTCCTCAGCTGCTCCCTTTATCAGGGCATCAAAGGAATGCTCTATTCCAGCCAGACCATTATCAGCACCACCCACAAAGCCTATAACATTAGCTGCCAGCATATCGTTCGGATAGTAGCGCTTAACCTCCTCCTGGAAGCCAAGGCAGTTATAATAATTATTATCACTGATAAACTTTCTTACAGCTTTTTCCTCTTCGCCTTCCATCTGACGCTTAACCCATACGAATCGACCGCCTACAGCAATATCATCGAGTATTTCCTTTTCAGGAACATGTATAACCTCTGACAGCTCACTGGCCAGCTTCTCTGGGTCCTTAACCTCATAAGGATCAACAAACAGCGAGCTTGTCATGCGGCTGATAGCCAGCTCTCGTCCATTTCTGTCCGTTATCTTTCCTCTAGGTGTCTGGCGCACCATATCAGCAGTCGCATTGCTCTTGGCCAGCTCAGCATAGACATCGCCCTTTACAATCTGCAACCAGGCAAAGCGCCCCACCAGCACCAGCATACATATCCAGATGAATACCACAAAAATAGCTATATTCTTTTGCAGCTTTTTCCGGCTGAACGGTTTAACTGCATGTAAACGCTTCATGAAATCCCCTCAAAAGAAAAAAGTTTACCATTATTATACCCCACTTTTTCCCTAAGCACCACATTACCAATGATATTTCTCGCCCCTGTTTATCTTGAAGGACCTGTAAATCTGCTCAACCAGCAGAAGACGCACCATCTGATGAGTAAAGGTCATCTGGGAAAAGCTCAGCCTGAGGTCAGCCTGGCTGCGCAACTCCTCGGATAAACCAAAAGCCCCTCCTATCAGAAAGGTTATATTGCTCTGCCCGTTGATACCCAGCTTATTTATATGCTCTGCCAAGGCCTCTGATGACAGCTCCTTGCCATATACATCAAGAACTATAAGATAGCTTCCCTCTGGAACCTGCTTTAACAGGCGCTCTCCCTCAGCAGTCAATGTCTGCAGCTTTTCTGCCTCTGAAGGATTATCCTTCATTTTTTCCTCAGAAATCTCAATTATTTTAACCTGAGCAAAGGGTGTCAGCCGTTTCAGAAATTCATTTATGCCAGCAGTAAGATACTTTTCTTTTATTTTTCCTGCGGCCACAATATTTATCTTCATTAATCCTCCAATTGAGCTTAATCCATAGCCTGCAAGGTCACATCAACAGTAATAATATCATCGTCCCGCTGAAGCTTAACCTGAATAACAGTACCTACCTTCTGCTCTGCTACAGCAGACCTTAATTCACCCACTGTATTTACTGGCTTGCCAGCAATTTCCAGAATAATATCACCTCGTCGGATACCAGCTGCTCCAGCAGAACCATCTTTATCTACATGCTCCACGTAAACACCTGCATCAGCATTGAGACGATATCCTTGACGAGCCGCAGTCTCCTTGTCAAAGACTCCGACTCCGAGCCAGGGTCTTATTACACGGCCCTTTTCCATCAGCTCGGCCACAATATCCCTTACTGTATTTATAGGAATAGCAAAGCCCATTCCCTCAACGCCATTGGCTGCCAGCTTCGCTGAATTGATGCCGATAACCAAGCCATCAGCATTTACCAGTGCTCCGCCAGAATTGCCAGGATTAATTGCAGCATCTGTCTGAATAAGCTTAAACTGCCGATCATTTAGATTAAGAGTGCGATTAAGTGCACTTATTACGCCAGCTGTTACACTGCCCTGAAATTCCAGCCCCAGAGGATTGCCTATTGCAATAGCTGGTTCACCCACCATAATATCGTCGGAATCGCCAAACTCAGCAGCAGTAAGATTATCAGCATCAATCTTTACCACAGCCAGATCAGTTATCTCATCGGTACCAATCAGCTCACCGCTGACACTCCGGCCATCAGCCAGAGAAACAATAATCTCCTTTGCACCGGCAATAACATGATTATTGGTAACAATATAACCATCAGCACGAAAGATTACTCCAGAGCCTACCCCCTGTTCAATCTCAAACTGGTTATTAAACCAGTCCCTGGCAACAGCCTTATTGGTGATACCGACCACTGCTGGTCCTACAGCTCTAGCCGCCCGAACCACTGGAGTATTTCTGGCATCAGAGGCCTTCTCCCAGCCCTTAGAATCAATCCTGCTGCTGGCAGCAGGAATCCCCTCTCCCAGATTTTCCAGGTTCTCATCCTCATCTGCTCCCAGGCTGAAGCAGCCTGCAAAAACTATGGCAGCCGCCGCTACCACCAGCATCGCGATAATCACAGTTCCCTTTAATCTCTTATCAAATCTATTCATATCAATCATCTCCTGAACAACAACTACAGCTCTATTGACACAGCTTCCTTAGGGGCAGTCATCACAAGACGTATATTGCCTGAACCCTGCTGCTCCAGAATATTTCTCACCGCTTCCATAGCCAGCTCCGGCCGGTTATTAGTATCACTAAGATGAGCCAGGAAAACATATTCCGGCCTCTGCTTCATCCTAGTCAGGGCCCATCCTGCCGTATCGTTAGCCAGATGGCCACGATTTCCAAGTATTCTCTGCTTAAGGGGCCAAGGATATGGTCCATTTCTGACCATGCCAACATCATGATTCGCCTCCAATACCAGCACATGGGAACCCTCTATAGCCTGTCCCACTGACTCCGTAACAAAGCCAAGATCCGTAGCTACAGTACACTTACGGCTGCCACACACGCTATATCCCACAGGATCAGCCGCATCATGAGGAATAGAAAAAGCCTTTACTGATACTTTTCCCAGCCTTATGCTATCGGATATTGCATGGATAGCTTCAAAAGGAAGCTCCCTGTAGCAGCTCATCATCCTGAAAGTATCCGGCCTGCTGAATACAGGTATTTTATAACGCTTGGACAGGTTTGCCAGTCCACTGATATGATCAGAGTGCTCATGGGTTATAAAAATGCCATCAAGCTCTGCTATATCCTGACCGCAGGCCGCCAGCTCCTGTTTAATCCGCCGTACGCTGATACCTGCATCAATCAGTATCCGCGTCCCATCCATCTCTATAAATATACTATTCCCCTTGCTGCCACTTGCCAGCACTGAAACCTGCATTAATTCTGCACCTCATTACTATTTCGTCCTGCTTCAATTTTATTAGCAAAGACCTATTATGTCAAACCTCATGGAATTTTAGCCGCCACATCCTTATGCTATAGCATTTGCTTTTGATGGGCAGGTAAGGTTATAATATATATGTTTGAAAACGCCAATACTGGCAGGAAAGGAAAAACACTATGCTTGCTGAAAATATTAGCAGCTCCATTGCTAAGGAGCTGAAGATTAACCCCCATCAGAGTGATGCTGTTATAAAGCTTCTGGATGAGGGCAATACCATCCCATTTATTTCACGTTACCGCAAGGAGGCAACTGGAGAGCTTGACGAGGAGAAAATACGCCTTATCAGCGAACGGCTTACCTATCTGAGGAATTTTGTCAAGCGCCAGGAGGAAATACTTGGCCGCATCGAGGAGCAGGGAAAGCTTACCGATGAACTCAGGGCTGCCATTGAAGCCACTGCCAAGCTCCAGGAGCTGGAGGATATATATCTTCCCTATAAGCAGAAAAAACGTACCAGAGCCTCTATCGCAAAAGAAAAAGGTCTTGAACCTCTATCAGCTGCTATGCTGCTGCAGAGTGAAAGAAAAGGAGATGCCAAGGAATACGCCAGCCGCTTCATCAATGAAGAAAAGGGAGTAGCCAGTGCTGACGATGCCCTTGCAGGAGCCATGGATATCATTGCTGAGGCAATCTCCGAGGATGCAGCCTTGAGGCAGCAGCTCCGCCGCTTCTTATGGAACAATGCCTTTTTAATTACTTCCCTTGACAGTGAAAAGGAAGAAACTGAGCTAGGACAGACCTACCTCATGTATAAGGAATACCGTGAGCTGGTCCGGACCCTTCCTTCCCACAGGGTTCTTGCTATCAACCGAGGAGAGAAGCAGGAATGCCTGAAGGTCAAGCTGGAGGCTGATACTGACTCCATAATCAATAAAATAGAATCAAGCTGGCTGAAGGATGAATCCATATTTACAGCATACATAAAAGATGCTATTACCGACAGCTGGAAGCGCCTTATTGCTCCGTCCTTAGAAAGAGAAATCCGCAGCCAGCTTACCGAGGATGCCGAAAAACAGGCTATTCATATTTTCGGCACTAATCTCAAGCAGCTTCTGCTGCAGGCGCCTCTTGCAGGCCATACTGTAATGGGTCTTGACCCAGGCTACCGTACAGGCTGCAAAATGGCCATAGTCAACCCTACCGGCCACGTTATTGATCATGGCGTATTATATATCACCCATGGAGAAAAGGGAGCTTCCGAGTCAGCAAAAAAGGCCCTGGCTCTTATTAAGAAGCACAACGTTACCCTCATTTCCATAGGAAATGGTACCGCCTCCCTGGAAACTGAGGAATTTGCAGCCAAGCTGATCAAGGATAACAGCCTGAATGTCCACTACATTATTACTAATGAGGCTGGTGCATCAGTATATTCCGCATCACCGCTGGCCAAGGAAGAGCTTCCAGACTATGATGTTACCATCCGTGGTGCCGTATCCATTGCCAGACGAGTTCAGGATCCCCTGGCTGAGCTAGTAAAAATTGAACCTAAGGCCATTGGAGTCGGCCAGTATCAGCATGATGTAAATCAGAAGGAGCTGTCTGGTTCTCTGGATCAGACCATAGAATCAGCAGTTAACCATGTAGGTGTAGAGCTTAACACAGCCTCTCCAGCTCTTTTAAAGCATATTGCTGGTATTAACGCCACCATCGCCAAAAATATTGTAGCCTACCGCAATGAAAACGGTGCCTTCAAATCCCGCAGGGAGCTGCTGAAGGTTGCCCGTTTAGGCAATGCAGCCTTTACCCAGTGTGCTGGTTTCCTTCGCATTGCCGGAGCAGAATTTCCACTGGATAACACCCCTGTACATCCCGAGTCATATCCCCTAGCTGAAGCCGTATTAAAAAAGCTTAACGCCAGCCTGGATATGCTGACTGACAAAAAGCAGCTCGAGCTTCTGCAAGCAAAGATTAAGCTGGCTGACCCAGAAAAACTGGCCCATGACCTATCTGCAGGTGTCCCTACCGTAAAGGATATACTTGATGCACTGGCTAAACCTGGGCGGGATCCACGTGAGGATCTGCCAGCACCCCTTACCAGAAAGGCAATTGTAAAGCTATCTGACATAAAACCGGGGACTATTATGAAAGGCACTGTCCGTAATATCACCGATTTCGGTGTGTTTGTTGATATAGGTATAAAAACAGCTGGCCTCATACATATTTCCGAACTCAGTACTCGCCGAGTAAAGCATCCTCTTGATGTAGTATCAGTTGGCGACATCCTTGATGTACTTGTCATCACAGTTGACGAAAAAAGAGGCCGCATCGGCCTTAGCCTAAAGCAGCTTCCTAAGGAGGCCATATCATGAGCCTTCTCACTGAAACTCTTAACAGAATAACTCCGTCTGATAAAGAAGCCGCCAATGCCATGTCATCAAAGCTCAATTATTTTGCAGGAAATGGCCTTGGTGCAATTCAAGATATAATGGCAACCTATGCCGGCATAACCGGAACAAGCCTTCCAGAAATTCCTGATAAGGCCACCATTATCTGCTGCGCTGACCATGGAGTAGCAACCCAGCAGGTAAGCGCCTACCCACCAGAAACCACTCTGATGATGACCACCAATTACCTTATTTCCAAGGGCGCAGCGGCCAATGCCTTTGCAAATTTTGCTGATTCAGAGCTTATTGTTGCGGACTTAGGAATAAATGCAGAAACCAGTGAGCTGCCAGGACTTCTTAATATGCGTCTTGGCAGAGGAACTGCTGATTCATCCCAGGGACCTGCCATGACAAGAGAACAAGCAATAACATCCATCGAGCACGGTATTACCCTGGCCAGAGAGTGCTGTGCTAAAGGCATCCGTATTTTTCTTCCTGGAGAAATGGGTATATCCAATACCACTGCAAGTGCAGCTATAACAGCAGCTATATGCCAGCTGCCAGCAGAGAGCTGTACTGGACGAGGCACTAATATATCTGATCAGAGACTTATTAGAAAAATTGCTATTGTAAATAAAATTATTGAAATAAACCGTCCTGACCCAGCTGATGCTATTGACGTATTAGCCAAGGTTGGCGGTTTTGAGCTAGGTGCCATAGCAGGTATAATTCTAGGTGCTGCAGCTGAAAAAGCTCTAACAATCCTGGACGGCTTCAATAGCAGTGCAGCTGCTCTCATAGCCTGCACACTATGTCCCACTGCATCTGATTACCTTGCAGCCTCTCACATGGCCGGAGAAAGCGGTCATCCACATATTATGAAAAAACTTGGACTTCGCCCCGTAATGCATCTTGATCTGAAGCTGGGGGAGGCTATAGGATCATCCCTTATGGCTGATATTCTCTGCATGGGATTAGCAGCAAATCTGAAGCTTAATGCCCTTGAAGCCGGGAGGCTGCAAGCCTCTGACATAGCAAAAAGCCTGGAGCACGTAGAAATAGATAGGAAACATATAACCCTTACAGACAAAACCTTTAACTATTACACTAACACCATGGGTGAACTCAGCTTATCAGATATGGAGGAATGCCAGAATCGTATCAATAGCCTGGCCAAGCCTATAATGAGTCTGGGAAAAATTGAACAAATCGCAACTACAATAGCAGGTGTCAGCTGCAATCCCCTGCCAGACAACAATCTTCGGCGCAAATTATTTATCTTTAAGCAGGACGGGCTAGAAAGCGACCGTTTTCTTATGCTAATCCAGGCTGTATTTATGGATGCTTTCCGCAGCCACAGCGATACAGAAATCAAAATTGCTCATCTGTCTGCAGAATCCTCTGGTATGGACTCATTTGAGTTTGGACGCAGTCTTGCTGAGGATGCATCACTTAATACAGAGCTTATCGGCTTGTGCATATTAGATGAAAATCAATCTGCTACAGCTGCTATCACAAATTCACTGATAGATGAAACTGGCAAGCTGCGCTGGGACGAAAACGATTTTCTCCGCCATATCCCTGAGGAATATCAGAACCAGGCTTCGGCTGTGCTTGGTGCCATGCTGGCTGCAGCCCATAACAGATGCCTAGTAGTAATAGATGACGCAGCCACAGCTGCAATTGCCCGTTACGCAATAATTATCTGTCCAGAACTTAGATACTTCCTGATGCAGGCTGCACCAGATATTTACCAGCTGGACTGCAAGATAAGCAGCGGCCTCAATGCTATGCTCAGCTTCCGTCTTATAGATGCATCCATGCATATGCTAAATGATATGCGAACCTTCACTGATACCCAGGTACCAGTTGCAAATGACGGTCCTGGTCTTGGCAAACAGGATTAAAAACAACACAAAAAAGACACCCAATCGGGTGTCTTTCTTCTTCTAACCGGCAACTTCCTATCCTCCCAGGCCGTCTCCAGCCAAGTACTTTCGGCGTT
>CAMCDL010000007.1 GCA_945873565.1 uncultured Selenomonadaceae bacterium
TACTAATCTACAATAACATTATAAAGGGCTTCCCACCGGAAGCCCCTACGCATTGAACTCCTCTACGCATTGGAAGGCCCTACGCACTGGAAGCTTTATCTTTTTCTATTTGGCCAGCAAGCCTCCAGATACTCCCTTATACGCACATCCCGTCCATTCTCGCTAGGGTGATAATAAACCCTGTTCTTAATCTGATCCGGCAGATACTGCTGCTGGGTAAAGTGACCTGGATAATCATGCGGATAAATATACTCTAGTCCGTGGCCCAGCTTAGCAGCTCCTTTATAATGAGCATCCCTAAGATGAGGCGGAACCTGTCCGCAGCTTCTGGAGCGCACCTCTGACAATGCTTCATCTATTGCCAGATAGGAGGCATTGCTCTTCGGAGCAGATGCTATATAGGTTACTGCCTGAGCTAAAGGAATCCTGGCCTCTGGCATACCGACAAACTGTACACAGTTAACAGCGGCCATTGCCAGCACCAGGGCAAATGGGTCTGCATTTCCCACATCCTCTGAGGCACAGATAGCTATTCTTCTGGCAATGAAGTTAACATCCTCGCCAGCAGCCAGCATCCTGGCCAGATAATGCAGGGCAGCATCCGGATCACTTCCCCGCATGCTTTTTATAAATGCAGAAACTGTATCATAGTGATTATCTCCCTTTTTATCATAGCTCTGCATTCTTTCTCCAAATATATCATGCAGAAGCTCCAGGGTTATTTCACCTTCATCAATCATAGCCGAAGCCTGCTCAAGGAAATTCAAGGCCATTCTGCCATCACCCGCCGCCAGCTGGGCAATAGCGGCCAGCACCTCATCACTGCACTTAATATTAAGGCTTCCTAACCCCCGGTCCCTGTCAATCAAAGCTCTCTTCATAAGTGTTATGATATTTTCATCTGTAAGATGCTTAAGACGGACAATGCGAACCCTGCTTAACAGCGCGTGATTTACCTCAAAAAACGGATTTTCAGTGGTTGCTCCAATGAGTATCAGACGGCCATCTTCGACATATGGCAGCAGCACATCCTGCTGGCTTTTGTTGAAGCGATGAATCTCATCAATAAATACTATGGTTCTTTTCTGATAATATTTCCGCTGCTCAGCCGCCTCATCTACAATTTTTCTTATGTCACTTATACCTGATGAAACTGCATTAAGCTTTTTAAAATGACTGTTTGTAATATTGGCAATCATCTGAGCAAGAGTGGTTTTGCCAGTACCTGGTGGTCCAAAAAGTATCATTGAAGGTATCTGGTCATTTTCAATCATCTTTCTGAGATACTTGCCCGAACCTGCCACCTCATCCTGACCAATAAACTCGCTGAAATCCCTTGGACGCATTCTCTGAGCCAAAGGCTCATAGGACCTCCTGTTTTCATTAGATGAGGCTGCTGCTGCAAATAAATCCATGCTTTCCATATTTATTCTCCTGTAGAGCCAAAGCCCCCAGTACGGGCCTCACCCTTGCCTGCTTCATCTCCATCAGCAGTCAGATATTTATAGAAAATAGCCTGTGCTACACGCATCCCCTTGGAAACCCTTACTATTTCGCTGCCATGATTAATCAGCGGCACCATTATATGTCCCTCATTGCCTGGGTTATTATAATAATCTGAATCTACTATTCCCACATTATTGATGCAGGATATGGCATTCCTGATTGCAAAGCCGGACCTTACATGAAGTCCCAGATATTCATCAGGCTCCATATATGCCTTAAGGCCAGTCGGAATTATAGTTACTTTGCCAGGAAGAAGCTCCACATCCTCTGCAGCTGCCAGATCGTACCCCGCACTAGCTGCAGTCTTACGGACAGGAAGCTCTATTCCTGCATCCTTATATTTTGATATTACCTCAAATCCACGCATTATTTTCTCCTAATAGATTATTTAAGGGCCGCTAAAAGCAGCCCTTTTCTTTATTCATCAGCTTTATTCATATTAGCTATGGAATCAAGATTCTGGGATAAGGTAATGGTGGAAATAGCATGTTTATAAACCAGCATCTGCTTCCCCATGGAATCCATTATTACTGTAAAGCTGTCAAACCCCTTCACATATCCCTTTATCTGAAAACCATTCATAAGATGTATAACCACCGGAGCATTATCTTTTCTAACCTGATTGAGAATACTATCCTGTAAATTTACCACTTTAGCAGTCATTTAACAGCCCTCCATCACATTTTTTATATTTTTACAAGATGCTCCATACATTCATTCTTATTACTTCTACAAAAGTCCATAATATCCTGCCATATCATGATATATTTTGTCAGCCAACTTTTCATCTGCTTCAGCCTGAGCATCATACCAGCGGATATATGGCATTTTTCTGTACCATGTCAGCTGTCTTTTTGCAAAATGCCTTGTATTCTGCTTGATTTTATCTGCTGCCTCATCAAGGCTAATTTCTCCTCTTACTGCCGGCAGCAGCTCCTTATAGCCGATTCCCTTCATGGACTGGCAGCTATCCGAGATTCCATTCTTAAGCAGTCCCTCTACCTCATTGTAAAGTCCCTGCTCTATCATTATCTCTACCCTGCGATTAATGCGCTCATATAATATTGAACGTTCCCATCCAAGTCCTATGGCAAACACGTCATAAGCTAGCTCAGAGGCCTTTTCCTCTGAAATCTGTTCTCCGCCCAGATGATAAACCTCCAGAGCCCTTATAATTCGCCGGAAATTATTGATATGCAGCCTTTCTGCTGCATCAGGATTCACCTTCCGCAGCATATCAAATACGTATTCTCGTCCCTTTTCTTCAGCCAGACGTTGGAGACTTTCCCTATATTCAGGATCACCAGAGGTTTCATTAAACTGGTAGCCCTCCACCAGCGACTTTATATAAAGGCCAGTGCCGCCAGCAAGAATAGGAATCCTTCCCTGCTGATTAAGTAATGTGATAACAGGTTTAGCTAAGTTAATAAAATCCGTAACATTAAAGCCTGCATCAGCATCGAGAATATCAATCAGGTGATGCCTAATACCGCCCATTTCCTTCTTTCCTGGCTTAGCTGTACCAATATCCAGCCCTTTATATACCAGCATGGAATCACCTGAAATAATCTCAGTATCAAGTCTTCTGGCCAGCTCCACTGCTAGTGCTGTCTTGCCAGAGGCAGTAGGTCCTGCAATTACTATCAGTTTTTCTTTATACCCGCTCATTCCAGCTCCATTGCCTCGCCAGGCTTGAGAATATGACACTTGATGAAGCCATCCATTTCCACTCTCATTTTAAAAAGCTCAGCATCCTGCTGAACTACTGGCCAGGTATTATAGTGGACAGGTATTACATGCTCTGCTTGCAGAATTTCTGCTGCTATAGCAGCATCCTCAATTCCCATAGTATAATTATCACCTATCGGCAGTACTGCATAATCAATCCTAAATTTACGGCTGATAAGGGCCATATCACTGAATAATGATGTATCACCACTATAGTAGACTGTTTTTCCCCCAATGGTAACAACAAAGCCACAGGCTATAGCACCTGGCACGCCAGCACTATGCATTGCAGGGGTCATAAACACCTTACCGAATGGAAACTTAGCTGTTCCGCCAATATTCATACCGTGGCCCTTTACCTTGCCACAAGCATCAATTATCTCTGGCACACCTATAACAGTAGCATCAGACATTCTGGCAATACTGCCAGCATCTCCTAAATGATCCTGATGTCCATGTGAAACAAGAATATAATCGGCCTCAGCCTTATCAGCTGACAAAGTTGCAGCAGGATTAAAGGTCAGAAAAGGATCAAACAGCAGTCTGCTGCTTCCATCATCCAGCAGAAAGGCTGAATGACCATAATATGAAAACTTCAGCATTTTCTCCTCCTTGAAAAAAGAGGGCTATTGCCCAAAGACAACAGCCCCATATGTTACATTTCAATGTCACAATATACCGCGTCACGGCCTAAATCATTCTTGGCCTTCATCAATGTAGCACTAAGACGCTTTATAGCCTCAGAGGCTGTTTCCTCCAGCTTTACCTGAATAACACCTGCACTGATGGTCACTCTGGTATTTACCTCCTGCAGGACCATTTCCGAAGTCTTGAGCCTGATAATCTCGGCCAGCTCTGCTGCTGCTTCCAGCTTGGCATTAGGCATCATAATAAGGAACTCATCCCCGCCCCAGCGTCCAGCATAGACCTTACTAGAAATGCTGTCTTTAATGATAAGCCCGACATTCTTCAGTACACTGTCACCTATATCATGACCGCAGCTATCATTGATTGCCCTGAAGGCATCAATATCCAGCATTATCATGCTAAAGCTTCTATTCCCTGTATGAGCCAGCTTCAGCTTCTTTTTCAGCACCTCCTCACTCTCACTCCTATTAAGGAGATCGGTAAGACGATCTATATGTGCCAGCTGTATAAGCCTGTCATTAGCAGACTCAAGCTCAGCCGATACAGCCCTTAGCATTTTTATGAGTTTTGATACATCACTAAAACTACCATCATCCTCACACTGAACAGGTGGAAGGACTCTTTTATTATCACGCTTGGAGCCGCTCTCGCGGAATCCGACAATACTCATTACCGCACTAGCAGTCATGATGCTTCCATTAACCCTGACAAATTCTCCAAAAGAATAAAATCCGCAGGTAGGAGCGCAATGATGACATACCTGACGCTCAATTTCGGCTTTATCATCCAGTATAATATACCTAGATATACAGCTCACAGAAAATAGAGCATCTGGGGAAAAACGGCGCATTTCCTTCTGAAGCCGCATAGCATCATCAATAAGGTCCTTCTTATCACAAAAAGATAAGTAAACGTTTTCACCTAAGGAAAAATCAGATGAAAAAACCGCACCACCATCAGGAAGTGCCTTTGTAATAACCCTATGGAATGTATTTCCATGTCTTATTACAGACAGTGCAAACTTATTATTATTCTCAACAAAATTACTGTTCCAATCAGTTCCCAGGTATTTTTTCATTATATCTCTCACTGATTGGAAATCAATTTCCTTTACAATATTCGGACCATCCATTTTAGTAATGGTCATCCGCTTACCTAAAAGCTGCCAGCCGCAGCAGTTCGTTTCATATACCTGAAGCCGGCGTCCTCTATACACCACAGCCATAAGACCACGGTCAAGGGAAAGATCATTACTAAATACTACACCGCCCTCAGTCCATTCACTGTAATCTGTAATACCACCGAATATTACAATATCAGGCGGGCAATTGGATACCTCAGTAAAGAAAGGTGAAAGATTAAGGTTCCTGCCAGCAGACAGAAATTGAATTGCTACTGGCTGTGCAAGATTCCTTATGTAATAAAGAAAATTCTTACCGATATTCCTGCTATTCTGATCATCCCAGATTATTGGCACAACCTCAACATAGGAGTAAGCAAAAACCGTAAAGGTCATGGTCACTTTATCAAGGCTCAGCTCAGCATCTGCAATAGAAACAGCTGTTGCACCACCTGCAATATGCACATCAGGCACAGTATCCTGTATAGCATCTATATAATCCTGAATCTGTTCCTTCTGATCAAGAGGAACGTATATCGTTGCCAATATGCTAGAAATTTCACTCTCCAGCTCAAGGCACTTCTGTTTAAAATCAGCTAAATTCTGCAGGAAATGATCATAATCCCTGCATATATATGGAAATTGCTGCAATACACTCACATCCAGCTAAAATCATATTATATGTATGACGGCTATCTATTCTCTTCCATCCTCATAAGCACAAAACAGAGATCAGACAATCGGTTTATATAAAGGCGATTTGATTCATGCACCTCGTCCTCTGCCGCCATATCCAGCATCAGCCGTTCTGCCCGTCTGGTAATAGTACGTGCCAGATCCAGAAATGCACCTGCCAAGGTGTCACCGGGTATAATAAATCCACTGAAAGGTGGAACTATTTCCTCCACCTCATCAATCATTTTTTCTATGGCTGCCACAGACTCATCATTAATCATCGCCTTCTGTCCCTTGCTGGCCAGATCAGCCATTAAAAGATTATTATTTTTCTGCAGGCCAAGTATTATTTCCTTAACACGTTCATTAGAAGATGCCGCCCTGGCCATAGCCAAAGCAGAATTCAGCTCGTCAACTGTGCCATAAGTCTTTACCCGCAGGGAATTCTTCGAAACTCTTTCCCCTGTATAAAGGCTGGTAATTCCTGCATCTCCTGTCTTTGTATAAACACTCATAGCAAACCTCAGTCAAGAATTTCAGATGCATTGAAGAATATAGCTATCTCACGGGCAGCACTCTCAGGACTATCAGAAGCATGAACAGCATTACGGCTGCCGCTTTCTGCGTACAGCTTTCGGATTGTACCCTCATCAGCCTCTGCAGGATTGGTCTTGCCATTGATGCGACGTACATTAGCGATAGCGTCCTCGCCCTCAAGCACCATTGCAATGATAGGACCAGAGGTCATAAAGCCCATCAGGTCATCATAATACGGACGTCCGATATGCTCAGCATAATGCTTGGAAGCAATCTTCTCATCCATCTTCATCAGCTTCATAGCCAGTATTTTCAGGCCCTCATTCTCATAGTGCTTGATAATATCTCCGCTATAGTGCTTTCTGAATGCATCAGGCTTTATCAGTACAAGTGTCTTTTCCATCAGTGAAATAGCTCCTTTAAAAAAAATAGTAATTATTTATTCTGATTAATATCTGCATAGTCATCCGCCAGCGCTTTGTAGGCTTCAGCAGATTTCTCCAGGGCCTCGATTTCATCCTCCCTGAGTCTCCTGACAATATGACATGGATTGCCCTCTACCAGGGAATAGGCCGGAATCACCTTATGCTGTGGCACCTTTGTCTCTGGAGCAATGACAGAAAACGCCCCTATTTCAGAATACCCGCCCAGATTTGCACCAGAACCAATAAGTACATTATTACCGATTTTAGTGCTATGAACTACAACATTATGGCCGATAAGAACGCTATCACCTATTTCTGTTACATTATTATTCATAACGTGAATGGTAGCATTATCCTGAATGTTGGTATTCTTGCCAATTCTGACAGGTGAAACATCGCCCCTTACCACAGCATTAAACCAGATGCTGGAACCCTCACCAATTTCCACATCTCCTACCACTACAGCCTCAGGTGCTAAAAATACATCTTTATGAATCTTTGGGCTCTTGCCCTTATAAGAGTATAAACCTGCCATTTTGATGACCCCCTTCAGTCGGTATTATCCTAAGTCTATTATACCACCATTCAGGCAAAAAAACAAAGGGACTGACAGCATCAGTCCCCTTAAAATCAAAGCAAATACGCACCCTGTTTATCAATTGAAAGCTGAAGTATCTCAGCCTTTACATTATGCTTGGCAAATTCTTCCTTCATAGCCATGCCAATGGCCTCGGTCCCATTCTCTGCAAATGCAATAACACATGGGCCAGCTCCGCTAAGTGCTGCACCGAAAGCTCCTGCATTTCTGGCAGCCTCAAACACATCATACATGCCCGGAATGAGCTGAGCCCTATAGGGCTGATGAAGAGCATCATCAATAGCTGAAGCTAAATACTCTCTGTCGCCTCTGGCCAATGATGCTGCCAGCATAGCTGCCCTGCTGATGTTATATATTGCCTCTGCTCTTGTAATCTTTTCTGGCAGAACCGCTCTGGCCTTGGATGTAGAAAGATAAAAAGCCGGTACCGCCACTATAAGCTTAAGATCAAGCTTTGGCATGAAGGACATTGTATCTGCCCGTCCATCCTTCATCGTACTAATAGTAAAGCCGCCATATAATGCTGGAGCAACATTATCCGGATGACCCTCTATTTCAGTAGCCAACTGAAGCATATCATGCTTAGACATCGGACTGCCGCAAAATGCATTAGCAGCATATATTCCCGTAACTATTGCCGTAGCACTTGAGCCAAGCCCTCTGGATAAAGGCACCTGATTAACCATGTGCATTCTTGCACCGCGATACCTTTCCTTCAAACCTGCCCGCTCTAGAAACAGCTTAACAGAAGTCCAGACAATATTATCAGGACCATCAGAAATATCCTCTGCCCCTGCTCCCTCTACTGAAATCTCCAGAAACTCATCCTCTGTCAATTCCATTGTAAGCTCATTATATATTGAGCAAGCTATACCTAATGAATCAAAACCTGGACCGCAATTAGCAGTAGTTCCAGGTACTCTGACCGTCACAGACTTTTCCGAAAACAAACCAATTCACCTCAAATCATGCATTCTCTACCCTGAGAACGCTGCTGATTTCATCAACCACCGGCAAAGCCTGCAGTAGATTGAGTGCTGCCTTAATCTTTTTGTTCTCAGTAATATGAGTTACAGCTACTATCTCAGCAAAGTTTCCTACCATTCTGGTTTGTATTACAGATTTCATACTGATATTGCACTGACCAAAGGCAGTAGCTATCTGGCCCAGTACACCAGATTCGTCATTTACTCTGAGACGTACATAGTAGCAGTCCTCAGTCTCCTCAACAGGACATATCTTCAGTTCCTTATAACAGGTACATCCTACAAGATTGCCAGTATCATTCACCAGATTACGTGAAATCTCTACAATATCAGCCATTACTGCAGATGCGGTAGGCAACGAGCCTGCTCCGCGGCCATAAAACATTGCTTCACCTATAGCATTACCCTTAATGAAAATGGCATTGAATACATCATTTACATTAGAAAGAGGATGTTCCTTAGGCAAGAAAACAGGATGAACGCGAACATTGATACCCTTTTCGCCATAATCCCTTGCAATAGCAAGCAGTTTTATAGAATAACCAAGCTGAGTTGCATACTGGATATCTGCTGGCTCAATATTTGTAATACCTTCAACAGATACATCATCAAGACTTACCCTAGTATTAAAAGCTATGGAAGCTAATATTGCTGCCTTACGTGCTGCATCAAGACCACCCACATCTGCTGCAGGATTTGCTTCAGCATATCCCTTCGCCTGTGCTTCCTTTAATATAGAATCATAATCACAGCCATCCTGGGTCATCTTGGTAAGCATATAATTGGTCGTACCATTTAATATCCCCATAATCTCTGTTATCTTATTTGCTGTAAGACAATGCTTCAACGGAGTAATAATAGGTATTCCGCCACCTACACTTGCCTCAAACATTAAGGCAGTATTATGAGCCTCTGCCATAGCAAAAAGCTCCTTGCCATGCGCAGCAACAACATCCTTATTGGCTGTAACTACATGCTTGCCAGATTCCATGGCCTTCAGCATATAATCAAGTGCAGGCTGCTTGCCGCCCATAACCTCTACTACGATATCAATATCAGGATCATTTAAGATGGACTCTGGCTTATCAGTAAGCTCGATACCCTCAAGATATTCTCTTTTTTTGTTGACATCCCTTACCAGAATCTTCTTAATTTCTATATCAGCACCGATTTTCTGAACGATGTCTTCCTTGTTTTCATTCAGGACACGGACAACACCAGTGCCCACAGTACCAGAGCCTAAAAGGCCCAGCTTAATAATCTTTTTCATTGACTCTCAAATACTCCTAATAAATTATGCCTGGCCAAGTACATTAACCTGCTTTACACCATCAACAGCCTTGATTTTATCCAGCAGAGCCTCCAAATCTACAGACATATTAGCAGTCTCGATGGAAACAGTTGCATTAGCAATTCCTTGAAGAGGAATTCCCTGATTAATAGTGAGAATACTACCGGATTCAGAAGAGATAACATTCAATACACTGGAAAGAACGCCCTTCTTATGAGTCAGCATAAAGGATAAGGTTACAATCTTATTCTGACTTGCCTCATAAAATGGGAAAACATAATCCTTATACTTATAGTACGCACTACGGCTGAGGTCCATACGCTCAACGGCCTCATTAATTGTGCGCACATCGCCATGCTTAAGCATCTCTTTGACCTTGATGGTCTTTTTTATTGCCTCTGGCAAAATCTCTTCTCTTACGAGAAAAAGACCTTTCTTGCTGTTATCGCTCATTTCTGTCCTCCATAATTTTTTAGTGTAAAATTTCGTTAAAAGATATTTGTTCATGCATAATGGATATTATACAATATCCACCTAAAAATGACAATAGTATCCATTGGAAAAACCGAAAAAAATAAGGCACATTTACATTTTCTAATAAAAATAGATAAAATGTATGAAAACAGTGCCTTAAATTATTATTATTTCAGTTTGCCAGCCTTAATTTTGTTTTCAGTGCCGCTCATGAGGCGGATGATATTTGACTTATGACGATATGTAACAAATGCCGATGTCAGGACACCAAATAGAATATACTCAGAAGAATAATCAAGCATATAGGCTAATACTGGTACAATAATGGCTGCTACAATAGAGCCCAGGGATACGTACCTGGTTACATACACAATAGCAAACCATACGGCGAACACTACTGCAGTTACCACCGGCATTAGCATAGCAATTACACCCAGACCGGTTGCAACACTTTTGCCACCCTTAAAGCCCATAAAAAGTGACCAGCTATGACCAACAATGGCCATCATACCGCAGATAACGCCTGCCAGCTCAGTACCTGCAACGTTAACTCCGATATAGGCACTGATAAATCCCTTAAGAAAATCTAGCAGAAAAATAGATAAGCCAGCAGCCTTGCCAATTGTACGCCATGCATTAGTTGCACCTATATTCTTGCTGCCGTATTCCCTAAGGTCGATACCCCAGATTACCTTGCCTATAATAAGACCATTAGGTATGGAGCCAAGAAGATAGCTTACTGCGCAGCAGAGGACAAGCGATATCATAAATCGTCCTCCTCCTTCCGCCCACGCACTATAAGCTTCAAAGGAGTACCCTCAAAGCCAAAGCTTTCTCTCAGCTTATTTTCCAGGAATCTGAGATATGAGAAATGCATCAGTTCAGGATCATTGACAAAAACTACAAATTTTGGAGGCTGTATATCAGCCTGAGTCATGAAGAATATCTTAAGCTGCTTACCGCGATGAGATGGTGGCGGATTGACAGATACAGCATCTCTTATGAGCTCATTAAGTACACTAGTCTGTATGCGCATAGACTGCTGATCAGCTACATATTTGACCAGCTCAGTTATACGAGGAATACGCTGATGAGTGAGCGCTGATGTATAAAGCACTGGCGCATACTGCAGGAATCCCAGCTCATCACGCAGATCCTCAGTAAAGCGCAGGGTAGATTTATCATCCTTATTTGGATAAACATCCCATTTATTTACAATGATTACTACGCCCTTGCCTGATTCATGGGCATATCCGGCAATTTTCTTATCCTGCTCGGTAATCCCCTCCTCAGCATTAATAACCATCAGGACAACATCAGCCCTGTCTACAGCTCTAAGGGAACGCATTACGCTATAGCGCTCTACTGGCTCATCAATCTTTCCCTTACGGCGCATGCCTGCTGTATCAATCAAGATAAATTTAATATCATCTGCCACAAAATGTGTATCAATAGCATCTCTGGTAGTACCTGGAATATTGCTTACAATAACCCGCTCTTCACCGATGAGCGCATTTACTATTGATGATTTTCCTACATTAGGACGTCCTATAACAGCAATGGAAATCTCATCAGCTTCCTTGTCTTCCTCTGCTTCCCGAGGGAAAGCTGCCACAATAGCATCAAGCAGGTCACCCAGGCCAAGGGCATTTGAGGCTGAAATTCCCAGCGGATCACCGAGGCCAAGATTATAGAATTCATAAATATTCATTTCCTGCTGAGGACTATCAGTCTTATTTACTGCTAGAATGACCGGCTTATTTGCAGAACGCAGCAGCTTGCCTACCTCCTCATCAGCTGAGGTCAGACCAGCACGTCCATCTACTACAAATACAATAACATCAGCTTCCTCCATAGCTATCTGCGCCTGCTGACGCATGGAGCTAAGAAGCTGATCTGCAGAATCAAGTTCAATACCGCCGGTATCAATCATGGTAAACTGGTGATTCAGCCATTCAGCATCCAGATATATGCGGTCTCGGGTTACCCCTGGAAAATCATCTACTATAGATACGCGTTTTTTTCCAATCTGATTAAATAAGGTGGACTTGCCTACATTAGGACGTCCTACAATTGCAACTATAGGCTTGCTCATGCTTTACCTCCTTTCTTAGTATATGCAGCATTGCTCTGCCACATATAGGACGCATTCTCTCCGTCGACTCCCTGATAGGAATACCAGAAGGCCAAAGCCTCCAGAAGATCTCGCCCATTACCAACAGTTTCAATTCTGGAAGGAAACCTGGAACGGAAGTCTTCCAGTGTAACATCATCTAAAAATATATTATCTCCCGCTCTGAGGCATGATTCTGGTATCAGGATACCATCAGCCCCGGCTGAAGCAGCCTTCAAGGTTTCTGTCATATCATGGGCAGTGAGAAGCCCTGACACGCTTACTGTAGTACCAAAATAATTATTAGGCACAGGAACAATCTCAACTTTAAGATTATTCAGGTTTAGGGAATCTATCAGCTCCTTAAAAACAGGGGCTATTGCTGTTCCTGTTACCACCTGAAGCCGTACAGGCCTGTCGTAGCCTGAAAGCTCCTCCTCACTGTCCTCAGCGGCCTCCATGAACTCATCAATAAAATTCCTGGCCAATCCGATGCCATTATCAAGCTGAGGAAAACCATCATAATATTCTGCTGGCGGAAGCTCTCTGCCAGCCATAAGATAAAACTCATCACCTAAGTAAATAAATGTCCTGCCTGTTTCTTGACGCTCTTTTTCCTGAAACGCCTCTACCTGGTCAATAACCTTGGCTGCACTTTCCTTATCAAAGGATTTTAATGGATAGCAATCCTGACGGAACTTTGTTATGCCAACGGGAACTACAGCCATAGACTGAGCATAAGGCTTCCTGCTCAGAATATCCCTTATGGAACGATCAAGCTCTGGTCCGTCATTAATATCACGACACAGAACAATCTGAGTATGATACTCAACATCTGCTTCCTCTAGTTTTTCCAGCTGGCTCATCAGCTTTCCAGCAGTCTTGCAGCGAAGAATCTGGCACCTGAGTTCAGGATTGGTGCACTGAACTGATACAAATAATGGTGAAAGGTGATACTGCTTTATGCGTTTGAAATCAGCATCCACCATATTGGTCATTGTAATAAAGTTACCATAAAGAAAGGACATTCTATAGTCATCATCCTTTATATTCAGGCTATCACGCATGTGCGGAGCAACCTGATCCACAAAGCAGAAATAACAATTATTAGCACAATGCCTTATTCCGTCAAAAACCGCAGACTCAAACTCTACCCCCAGCTCCTCATCGTAGTCCTTATCAAAGGATACCATTTCCTGCTGTCCATCCTCATGCTCCACCAGCATATCTATCTCTTCATCAGCAAAGGCAAAGCTCAAATCTATTATATCACGAAGCTTCATACCATTTACTTCTATTATTTTGTCCCCAGGAACCAGCTCCAGTTCTTCTGCCAGGCTGCCTGGATTTATGGTAAGAATTGTTCCGTAGGCCATAACATTTCATTCCTAAATCATATACAAATAAGGGCCGCCGCTTTCACGACAGCCCCTTCTTTCTGTTTCTCAAACAGGCCAGCTGCTGATATTACTCAGCGTCCTTAGCCTTGGTGATGCTGAGGGAAATACGCTTTCTCTCTACATCGATGCGGAGAATCTTTACGCGAACTTCATCACCCTGGCTAACAGCCTCGTCAGCCTTCTCGATGCGCTTCTCAGCAAGCTCGCCCATAGGAATCAGGCCATCAAAGCCTGGCTCAATCTCCATGAAAGCACCAAACTTGGTCAGCTTGATTACCTTACCAGTGATGATGGAGCCCTCTGCGTACTTCTCAGCCTTCTCTACCCAAGGATCAGGGAGAGTATCCTTAATGCTGAGGGAAATGCGCTTGTTCTCAGGATCGATGCTCTTAACCTTTACATCAACAACCTGACCTTCCTCCAAAACATCGGATGGCTTGTTTACACGAGTCCAAGCAAGATCAGAAATATGAGCCAGACCATCTACGCCACCGATATCGATGAACGCACCATAATCTACCAGACGCTTAACAGTACCCTGGAGTACGTCGCCATCTTTAACATTCTCAAATACCTCAGCCTGCTTCTTCTCACGCTCAGCGCTCAGCAGAGTACGGCGGGACAGAACCAGACGCTGCTTATGAGCATCCAGCTCGATTGGCAGAGCCTGAAGGGTCTGACCAACATAAACATTGAGATCCTTTACAAAATGGAGCTCAACCTGGGATGCAGGAATGAAAGCACGAACGCCCTTAACCATAGCCACGAGACCGCCCTTAACAACCTGAGTAACCTCAGCGTCAACAGGCTCGCCCTTCTCTACAATATCCTCGTTCTCGAGATCCTTCCAAGCAGTCATACGAGCGGCCTTAACCTTAGAAACGGTTGCACCGTACTCACCGCCGAGGGATACAACAACAACCTCGATTTCATCGCCAACCTTAACAATATCGCTTGCCTTCTCAGGCTCTGGATATGCTAACTCCTTCTTAGGAACAGGGATATCATTCTTATGACCATCAATGTGAACAGTAGCCTCGTTATCGCTAACTGCCTCAACGGTTGCAGTTACAACATCGTTGACCTGAAGCCCTTCATTATTTTCTTCTGCTGCTAACCAGCTCTCCATGGTTATTTCTTCTGACACTTTACATAAACCTCCTTGATAATCCAGTCAGGTGTAGATGCCCCGGCTGTGATACCAATTTTTTTAATATTTTCTAACCATTCGGGACGAACCTCATCAGCTGTCTCGATATGGTGAGTTTCACAAATTTCTGAACAAAGCTGAGCCAGTCTTGTGGTATTGGCGCTATTCTTGCCACCAATTACCAGCATAAGCTCAACCTCACGGGATAGCCGTACTGCTGCATCCTGACGCTGGTCCGTTGCAGTACATATAGTACGAAGTATCTTTACCTCGTTTGCCTTATCCAAAAGAATGTTTACAATATCCTTAAACTTCTTCCCGGAAAAGGTAGTCTGTGCCACAACACCGATACGGCCACATCTTGATACCTCGCCAGCCTCCTCAACGGTCTCAACCACGTAGGCGCCCTCACCAGCCCATTCACGGATACTGCGCACCTCAGGGTGCTTTTTTTCACCTACAATAACCACCTGATAGCCCTCTTTACTGAGCTCACTGGCAGCCATCTGAGCCTTTCTTACATGGGGACATGTAGCATCCACCATTGTAAGTCCCTTGTTCTCAATAGCCTTGTATACTGCTGGACCGACACCGTGTGAACGTACAATAACCGTCCCCTTCTCAATCTGATCCAGGCTGTCTATGGTGCCTACACCTTCATCAGCAAGCCTTGCCACCATCTGGGGATTATGAATAATCGGTCCCAGTGTAAAGGAATCACGCTGTGGTGACGCACTATCACGAGCAAGCTGAATTGCCCGTTTTACACCATAACAGAAGCCAAGATTATCTGCAAGAATTACTTCCATAAACAGAATTCAACCTTTCTTGCTACAGTCTACATAACAGTATACCAAAAAAAATTACAATTGGCTATGAGAAATTATTAACTTCTCAATATTTTCCATAATTTTTTTTGAAAAATCTTCTAAAGCAGCCTTATCATTATGTTTTCCTTCAAAAAACATAGGCTCTCCGAAAATAATTTGCAATTTTGGCAGCATTCCACCGTTAGCAAAAATTTTATTAGTGCCTATTATTGCAGTCGGAACAACAGGAGCCTTGCTCATAGCAGCCAGCAGGCTCACGCCAGCCTCAGCCTTGCCAAGCTTTCCATCCTTGCTCCGATGCCCTTCAGGAAAAACACCTAAGCAAAGGCCCTGCTTAAGAATTCCTATAGCAGTCTTTATAGCAGCTCTATCCGCAGCCCCTCTCTTTACAGGAAAAGCATACAGCTGACTGATTATCCAGCCGCAGATAGCTGGCTTAAATAGTTCCTCCTTGGCCATATAGGCTACGGGCCTTGGCATATATGTACCTATAAACGGTGGATCCCAATTACTCAGATGATTGGCTGCCATAATTACAGGACCATCCATAGGAACATTTTCCTTACCAGATACAGCTGGCCTGAACAGAATACCGAACAGAATCTGAAACAAGCACATCAACAGCTTATAGAACATTCAACTCACCTGCATCTTTCCAGAATTGCTTCCACTACCTCATCAATACTCATATTACTGGTATCAAGCAGTTCAGCGTCCTCAGCCTTAACAAGAGGAGAAATCTCACGTTCACTATCAGCCTTATCACGGGCTGCTATTTCAGCCTTCAGCTTCTCAAGGTCAACATCAAACCCCTTCTGCTTCATTTCTTTGTAGCGGCGCATAGCCCTTTCCTCAATAGAAGCAGTAAGGAAAATTTTTACATCTGCATTTGGCAGCACATTAGTTGCAATATCACGGCCGTCCATGATTACAGAACCTACATCTGCCATTTCCCGCTGAAGCTCCACCATTTTGGACCGTACAGGACCAAGAGCAGCTACCTGAGATACTATAGCAGTAACCTCAGGTGTACGGATGAGAGCAGATACGTCCTCGCCATCCGCTAGCACAACGGTCTTGCCATCACTATAATTAAGCTTTACATCAATATCCTTTACGACCTCAATAATAAGCTCATCAGTAACCGGCTTTCCCTGCTGAAGTGTTTTCCAGGCAACTGATCTGTACATAGCGCCTGTGTCAATATAGGTATAGCCAAGCTTCTTAGCCGCCATCTGAGCTACTGTTGATTTTCCTGCCCCTGCAGGCCCATCTATTGCAACTACCAGCTTTTTCATTTTGTCAGCTCCTCTAATTCCTTATAAAAGTCAGGGTACGATATTCTAACACAGTCTGGCTCTTCAATTTCAGCTCCAGCACCAGCAAGGCCAAGTATAGCAATGCTCATAGCCATTCTGTGATCATCATAGCTGAAGCAGGACGCCTTTACTGACTCTTTTCCAGAACCATGTATAACCAGGCCATCCTCTGTACCCTCAATACAGTCCATCAGCTTATTATACTGATCTGTAATAGCCTGCAGACGGTCAGTCTCCTTTACCCTCAGCTCTCCAGCACCAGTAATTACAGTATCTCCGTCAGCAAACATCGCTGCCACTGCAATTGCTGGAATTTCGTCAATAAGCCGTGGCATTATATCAGCACCAAACTCTGTGCCATGCAGCTTTGCGCTTTTTACCAGAATATCAGCCACTGGCTCAGCTCCGCTTACACGCTCATTCAGCATAGTTATGTCAGCCCCCATATTCCTGAGAACGTCAATAATACCTGTACGAGTAGGATTTATTCCTACATTTTTGAGAAGAAGCTCACTATCAGGAATTATAGAACCAGCCACCAGCCAATATGCCGCTGAGCTGATATCGCCTGGCACTATAAGCTCTTCTGGCATTTTCAGCTCATCTGGAGCCTCAAGGCTTACTGATGTTCCTGCATATTCAAGCTTTACCCCCATCGCTTCCAGCATAAGCTCAGTATGATTTCGGGAAACATATGGCTCTGTCACAGTGGTTCTTCCATCTGCAAAAAGGCCAGCCAGCAGTATTGCTGACTTAACCTGAGCGCTAGCCACTGGGCTGTCATAGCTGATTCCCTTCAGACAGCCCTCAGCTGGTATTACAGTAATAGGCAGCTTCTTATTGCCTTCACGTCCCACAATCTTTGCCCCCATCATAGAAAGAGGCTTTATTACTCTGCCCATAGGACGCTTATGCAAGGATGCGTCACCAGTAAAGGTTGATACAAATGGCTGAGCAGACAGTATACCCATCAGCAGTCTCAGTGTAGTGCCTGAATTTCCTGCATCCAGAAGAGTTGCTGGTTCCTTGAGGCCATTTAAGCCATTACCCTTGACTACCAGCTCTGTATCACTGATTATATCAACATCAGCACCCAACGCTTTCATACAGGCCACTGTAGACAAACAGTCAGCAGAAGGAAGGAAATTTTTAATCCTTACAGGCTTACTGCCCAATGCTGAAAACATAACACTTCTGTGAGATACTGATTTATCTCCTGGAATTATCAGCTCCCCGCGAAGCCCCCTCATCGCCTTATTAATAGTAAGCTTTTTCATAATAACTTTCCTTTTAGCTTAATTATTCCCACATGCTCCAATTTCCAGCAGCTGCTCCCATGGAGAAAGCTGCCTGAAGATTATATCCGCCAGTAAAGCCATCAATATCTGCAGTTTCACCAGCAACATAAAGCCCCTTTATAAGCTTCGATTCCATAGTCTTCGGATTTATCTCTTTTACGGATATTCCTCCTGCAGTAACAATAGCCTCAGCCATTGGCCTGGTAGACAGCACAGTAAGTGTGAGATTCTGCAGCACAGCTGACAGTCTCTGACGTTCCTCTCTGGTAACAGTATTTACCATTCTCTCAGGATCAAGATATGCATTATCCAGAACAGGCTCAATCAGCTTTCCTGGAAGAAGCTTATGCATAGCATTTTTGAGGTTTTTTCGCTGAAATTCCTCAAAATCCCTTAATATTCGTAAATCAAGCTGTTCCCTTGACAATGCTGGCTTTAGATTAATTACCAGCTCAACAAAGTATCCATCATCCAGAAGTCTTGCAGCCTTGCGGCTTAAGGTAAGAATAATAGGTCCACTTACGCCAAAGTGAGTAAACAGCATTTCACCAAATTCTTCGCCAGCCTTTTCCCCATCTGATAAAAGGGTTGCCCTTACATTTTTCAGAGAAAGTCCCTGGCACTCCTTTATCCAGTCCTCCTCTATTTCCAGAGGTACAAGGGCAGGCAGAGGCTTTTCGATATTGTGCCCCAATTTTCCAGCCATCCTGAAGCCATCTCCAGTAGAGCCGGTACCAGGATATGATGCACCGCCAGTAGCCAGTATTACCTTATCAGCCTTCATAAGCTGTCCATCAGCAGTCTTTACGCCAGTAACTTTGCCATTTTCTGCCAAAAGCTCCGTTACCCTTATGCCAGTAACCAGCCTTACGCCCAGCTCATAAAGTCTGTTAACCATGGCCTCAACCACATCAGCGGCCTTATCACTTACAGGGAAAACCCTGCCTCCACGCTCAACCTTAGTAGCCACTCCCATGCCATAAAAAAAATACTGTACATCCTCATTATCATAGGCCTTCAGGCAGCTATTGAGGAACTTGCCATTACCAGGGATATTCTTGATTATTTCCTGTATGCTGGCAGCATTAGTAATATTGCACCGACCCTTGCCTGTAATCAGCATCTTCTTGCCAGGCCGCGGCATCTTTTCCAGCAGGGTAACCTGTCCTCCATTTTCTGCAGCCTTTATAGCTGCCATCATTCCGGCGGGACCAGCTCCCACAATAATTATATCCTTCATGGAATCTCTCCAAACCATCATCTGTTAACTATTCAATATAAAACGTCAAAATCCTGCCAGGATATCCATGCTTACAACAAAATATCTATTTATAAAAACCCTTCAGATAAGCCACTTCACGTTCTGTCAGCTTACGATAAAAGCCTCGAGGCAGGTTATTTAATGTAAGACCTGCAAAGCTGATTCTTTTTAAGGCAATAACCTCGTGCCCTACGGCCGACAGCATCCGACGTACCTGGCGATTCCGGCCTTCATGAATAGATAGCTCTACTCTGGACCAGGAGTCCTTACCCCTGCCAGCATCAATAAGACGCACATCAGCTGGAGCTGTCATGCCATCCTCAAGCATTATACCATCAGCAAGCATGCGCAGCTCCTCATCATTGATTATACCCTTGGCCTTAGCAACATAGGTCTTAAATACCTCTCTGCCGGGATGAAGCAGACCATTCATCAGCTCACCATCATTAGTCAGGATAAGCAGTCCCTCCGTGTTATAGTCGAGACGTCCAACTGGATAAATATAATCCTTAACATCAGGCAAAAGATCAAGCACAGTTTTTCTACCACGGTCATCCTTGACACTGCATATGTAACCCTTTGGCTTGTTGAGAATAAAATACAGCTTTTTAGCCTTAGCTCCAATCAGAACACCATCAATTGCAATTTTATCTCTTATATCAGCCTGCTGTCCCAATATAGCCTTTTTCCCATTAACGGTTACCCTGCCTGCCTCAATTAGCCGCTCAGCTTCTCTTCGCGAAGCAGCGCCTGCCTGACTTATGAGCTTTTGTAATCTTTCCATGACCCACATCCTATACATAATGAAAAGTCAGCCGCCAGAAGCTCCAGGGCTGACATTAATTTAATATTAGGCTCCCCAGTAATCAATATATATGATACTGCTTCCAAGGGATGTTCTTTAAGGGAACTGTCTTTAAGAAATCCACAATATCCTTACGGCCATAGTAATGCGGCGTTCCGTCATTATCCTGGCTCATCAGGATTATAGGCATTCCCGGGAAGTATGGTGAAATACCAGCCCGGAATTTAGTTGCTCTGTAGGTGTAATTCGTAACCTCAGGCTTTACACAAATGATAGCAAAGGTCACACCCTGTTCTATTATTACTGATCCATGTACAACCATTGACATCACCTCGCAGCTCCCTATTTACTTTATTATTATAGCATAAGAAACAATAAAATTACAAAAGTCGCCATTTCTGTAAGGTATTTTTGAAATATATTCCATAAAAGGAAATATTTATCCCAAGTGTTATTTTAATCATAAAAAAATATTTGTTTGCCTATTGCAAGAACATTTTTTCTATGCTATAATCCATACAAAAGTTCATCAAAAGTATGTTCGGCAAAAATATATTCGCTAAAAAGATGTTCGCTTATATCATATCAATTTACCAAAGGGAGCTGTCTAAAATGAAAGATTACATTGTAAAATTCGTATACCTATTTGCTATTTCAATTATTTTTCTCGCAGTACCAATGCACCTTGGAAATCATTATCTGAGAGCTTCTGAATTTGATACCGTCACCATACAGGCTAATGAATGCATATGGGATATTGCTGGCAAGTATACTGTCAATACTGAAGATAAGGCTGAGCTTGTTGAGGCAATCTGTGAAATAAATGACATTTCACCTTCAGACGTAGTAAAACCTGGCCAGCTCATACAGGTTCCAGTTATAGACAGAGCTGAAGGCATACGTGTTGCCAGCAATAACTAAGCCCAACCCTCCAACATATTATAAGACACAGAAAAAAGACCTCGAAAATTTCGAGGTCTTTTTTCTGCGGGATAGACCACCGTCGCCCCCTACGTTTATTCATTAGATTGTATACAGCCGACCATTACGTCTATTTATTAAATCGACTGCAGTCGGCCATGCATTTTACTTTGCTGCCTTGGTGACAATCTTATCCTGCAGCATAGCAATAAACTCGTCAACCTTCATAGTAGAGGTTTCCTTCTCACCATGACGGCGAACATTTACAGTGCCATCTGCAACCTCCTGGTCACCAACAACCAGCATATAAGGAATCTTCTTAACCTGAGCCTCACGCATCTTGTAGCCAACCTTTTCATTACGGTCATCTACCTCTACGCGATAGCCAAGATCAAACATCTTCTTTTTAAGTTCAAACGCATAGTCCATGTGCTTGTCAGTAATAGGCAGAATCTTTACCTGAACTGGAGCCAGCCATACAGGGAAAGCACCAGCATAGTTCTCAATTAGAATACCGATAAAACGCTCAATAGAACCATATACTACACGATGAATCATAACTGGACGATGCTTCTGGCTGTCCTCACCTACATATGTAAGGTCGAACTTCTCAGGAAGCTGCATATCCAGCTGGATAGTACCACACTGCCAGGTACGGCCGATGGAATCCTTAAGATGGAAATCAATCTTAGGACCATAGAAAGCACCATCACCCTCGTTAATAATGTAATCGAGTCCACGATTGTCAAGTGCATTCTTCAGGCCATTGGTCGCCATTTCCCACATTTCATCAGAGCCCATGGAATCCTCTGGGCGGGTGGACAGCTCTGCATGATACTCAAGGCCAAAGGTGCTATATACCTCATCAAAGAGATTAATAACGTTCTGAATTTCTCCCTCAATCTGATCAGGAGTCATAAAGATATGAGCATCATCCTGAGTAAAGTTTCTTACACGGAACAAGCCGTGCAGAGCACCAGACAGCTCGTGGCGATGAACAAGTCCAAGCTCGCCTGCACGCAGCGGCAAATCACGATATGAATGCTGCTGCGTCTTGTAAACCAGCATACCACCTGGGCAGTTCATAGGCTTTACAGCAAAATCCTCACCGTCTATTTCGGTAAAATACATATTTTCTTTATAATGAGCCCAATGACCAGACTGCTCCCAGAGTCTACGGTTCAGTATCATTGGAGTCTTTATCTCCTGATAGCCATAACGGCGATGAACCTCACGCCAGTAGTTAATCAGCTCATTTCTTATAACCATTCCATTTGGATGGAAGAATGGGAATCCTGGTCCTTCCTCATGAATACTGAACAGGTCCAGCTCCTTGCCCAGCTTTCTGTGATCACGTTTAGCAGCCTCCTCCAGCATATGGAGATAAGCATCCAGGTCCTCCTTCTTTTCAAAGGCAGTACCATAAACGCGCTGCAGCATCTTATTATTTTCATTACCGCGCCAATAGGCACCAGCTACACTCTGCAGTTTTATAGCCTTAACCTTTCCGGTAGAAATCACATGAGGTCCTGCACATAGGTCAGTAAACTCGCCCTGAGTATAAAGAGAAATCTCCGCGTCCTCAGGCAGATCATTAATAAGCTCAACCTTATATGACTCACCAGCAGCCTTGAACATATCCAGTGCTTCCTGACGGCTGACAGTCTTACGCTCCAGCTTCAGGTTCTCCTTGACAATTTTGTTCATTTCCTTCTCGATGGTTGCAAGATCTTCCTCGGTCAGGCGCTTATCCATGTCAATATCATAGTAGAAGCCATTCTCAATAGCTGGTCCTATTGCCAGCTGAACATCCTTGTACAGACGCTTGATTGCCTGTGCCAGGATATGAGAGCCAGTATGGCGAAGTGCCCATTTGCCATCGGCATCATCAAAGGTAAGGAACTGAACAGAGCAGTCCTTATCCAGGATGGTAGTGATGTCTCTGGTCTCATTATCAATCTTTACAGCAAGAACCTTCTTAGCCATGCTGTTACTAATGGATTTTGCAAAATCAAGAGCACTGATGCCAGCCTCCGCCTCGCGGATAGCTCCATCAGGCATAGTAATCTTTATCATAATATTATCCTCTTATCCTAATTTCTGTGCCAGCAGCTGATTTACAAGCTGAGGGTTTGCCTTGCCCTTAGACTGCTTCATAACCTGTCCTACCAGGGCACCGATTGCCTTTTTATTGCCGCCCTTATAGTCATCTACAATCTTCTGGCTGGAGGCAATAACCTTATCAACAATTTCCTCAATAGCCTTTGTATCGGTAATCTGTACAAGGCCCTTATCCTGAACAATCTTCTCAGGACTGTCTGGGCACTTCCACATCTCCTCAAATACCTTCTTGGCAATCTTAGAGGAAATAGTTCCCTTGCTGATGAGGCCAATCATCTGTCCCAGGCGTTCAGGCTCAACAGGGGAATCAGTAATACTCATATTCTCAGCATTGAGATTCTTAGACAGATCACCCATAATCCAGTTTGCTGCCAGCTTAGCATCTGCACCAGCAGCTACTACTGCATCAAAATACTCTGCCATCTGACGGGAGCTGGTAATTACGCCTGCATCATAGCTGGATAGGCCGAATTCATTCTCAAGACGTGCCTGACGGGCATCTGGAAGCTCAGGCAGAGACTTCCTGAATGCCTCAATCTCCTCATCAGTAGTAATGATAGGCACAAGATCAGGCTCTGGCATATAGCGATAGTCATTAGCATTTTCCTTGGTACGCATGGAGAGAGTGATACCGCGCTCAGGATCCCAGGTACGGGTTTCCTGAACTACATGGCCGCCATCCTCAACTACCTCTTCCTGACGCTCAATCTCATAGGTCAAGGCTTCCTCTACAGCCTTAAAGGAGTTGATATTCTTCATCTCAGTACGAGTACCAAGGGTATCGGTACCGCGAGGACGGATGGAAACATTCAGGTCAGCACGCAGGTTGCCCTCCTCCATCTTGCAGTTGGAAACGTCAATGTACTGGAGAATGGACTTAACCTTCTCCATGTAAAGACGAGCCTCCTCAGGAGTTGACATATCTGGCTCAGATACAATCTCAATGAGAGGTACACCGGTACGGTTGTAATCAACATTTGAGGTATCAGAATCCTTAATGGTGTTGCCGGAATGAACCAGCTTTCCTGCATCCTCCTCCATGTGGATACGGGTGATACGGATGCGCTTCTTCTCACCATTGCTCTTTACAATATCTACATAACCATGCTCGCAGATTGGCAGGTCATACTGAGAGGTCTGCCAATTCTTTGGAAGGTCAGGATAGTAATAATTCTTGCGATCAAACTTTGAAAAGCCATTGATATGGCAATTAAGTGCCAGACCTGCCTTGATGGCAAACTCCAGTACACGCTTATTAAGCACAGGCAATACACCTGGCAGTCCAAGGCATACAGGGCATACGTGAGTATTATGCTCAGCACCAAACGTAGTAGCACAGCCGCAGAAAATCTTGGTATTTGTTTTTAATTCACTATGTATTTCAAGTCCAATGACTGCTTCGTAGCTCATGCTTATTTACCTCCCAGTGCTGCTCTAGACTTATGGAAATCCTGGCTCTGCTCATAAGTATAAGCAGTACGGATCAGGGTTGCCTCATCCAGTGGCTTGCCGATAAGCTGCATGCCGATTGGCATCCCCTTGCTGCTGAAGCCGCATGGCACAGAAATGCCTGGCAGGCCAGCCAGATTCAAAGGAACTGTGCAGACATCCTGCAGATACATCTCCAGAGGATTGTCTATTTTCTCACCAATCTTATAAGCTGGGGATGGTGCAGTAGGGCAGACAATAACATCAACCTTCTCAAAGGCCTTGTCGTAATCCTCCTTGACAAGACGGCGCACCTTAAGAGCCTTCAGATAATACGCGTCATAATAGCCAGCAGACAGTGCATAGTTACCAATCATAATACGGCGCTTTACCTCTTCGCCAAAATACTGGCTGCGGGTATTGGTCATCATATCAACAATATCCACGCCATCAGCACGCTCACCATAAGAAACGCCATCATAACGCTCAAGGTTGGTAGCTGCCTCAGCTGGTGCAATCAGATAATAGGTAGAAATAGCATGAGCAGTGTTAGGCAGAGAGATTTCAACCACCTCTGCTCCCAGCTCCTCAAGCTTCTTTATGCTATCACGAATAGCCTTTTCAACATCAGGATCCATACCATCTACAAAATATTCCTTAGGAATAGCAAGCTTCAGTCCCTTAACATCCTCAACCAGGGCTTTGGTGTAATCAGGAACCGCTTCATTAACGCAGGTGGAATCCATATCATCATGGCCAGCGATTATATTCAGAATATGTGCACAATCAGTAACATCCTTGGTAATAGGACCGATCTGATCCAGAGAGGATGCATAAGCTACCAGACCATAGCGGGAAACACGGCCATATGTAGGCTTCATGCCAACAACACCGCAGAAGGATGCTGGCTGACGGATGGAGCCGCCAGTATCAGAACCGATTGCCCATACAGCAGTGCCTGCAGCAACTGCAGCAGCAGAACCGCCGGAGGAGCCGCCAGGAACACACTCTGTATTCCATGGATTTCTGGTAGGGAAATATGCAGAATTCTCAGTAGAACCGCCCATAGCAAACTCATCCAGATTGGTCTTGCCAAGAATTACAGCATTCTCTGCATTAAGCTTATTAACTACAGTTGCGCTATATGGTGGAACAAAATTCTGCAGAATCTTGGAAGCACAAGTAGTCTTTACTCCCTTGGTGCAGATATTATCCTTTATTGCGCCGGGAATACCCTCCAGGAAGGAAATCTTTTCTCCCCTTGCAATCTTCTCATCTACAGCCTTAGCCTGAGCAATAGCCTCATCCCGGGTCAGTGTAAGATAAGCCTTAACATCGCCCTCTACCTCGTCAATACGGGATAGGATTGCCTCAGTCAGCTCAAGAGAAGTAATCTCATTATTAACAAGCATGTCATGAAGAACATGTGATGGCTGTTCAAATAATTTCACTGCTTTGCCTCCTATCAACCTTCAAGAATCTTTGGAACCTTAAAATATCCTTCATCCTTTAATGGTGCATTAGAAAGAGCCAGGTCACGGTCCAGGGACTCCTTCACCACATCATCACGGAACACGTTGCTGATAGGCAGTACATGAGCAATTGGCTGAATCTCATCTGTATTAACTGTGCTGAGATTATCAATATAATCCAAAATTGCGCTCAGCTGCTGAGTATACTGTTCTTCCTTTTCGGCCGGAATAGAGAGACGGGACAGCAGTGCTACAGTCTCTAAATCCTTTTTTGTTACTTTCATTTTATCACCATCCTCTTCCTTGTACTGTTCCGCCCCACGAAAGCGCAATCAGAACAAGGAAACATTTATGTCTATTTCCATGATATTAACTGGGAATAGAATCATAGCTTATATTATAACCCTCGCACTATTCAAAAGCAAATGATTTAGCATTGCTTATAGAGATGTTTCTGCATTTCCACGGTTTCTTGCCAGTGACATGGCCACACCGGTCAGGCACAGCACTGCAAATACACCGAAGGATATCTTTACAGCATTCAAAAGCTCTATATTATCCAAGCCTGTTGCCACCCTTACCTGGTTAACATCCATTATAAAGGTAACTACTGCCATAGATGTGGCTTGTCCGAATATCCGCATTGTAGAAAGCACCGAGGTGGCAGTTCCATAATATTTCTTATCCACCGATCCCATTATTGCATTATTATTCGGGGAAGAAAACAGTCCTGAACCAAAGCCTATCCACATAAGAAGGGCTATTATAACATATATCGATATGCTTCCATCCAGCATGGACAGAAATATAAGGCCAAGGGCATTTACTGCCATACCAGCCGAAGCCACCTTACCTGGCCTGATGTGATCAGATATTGAACCTGCCCTTGGAGCAACCACAGCCATTACCAGCGACTGAACCAATATTATCATTCCAGCCTCAGGTGCATCAAGCCCACAAACAAGCTGCAGGTACAGAGACATAAGAAAGCTAACCGCGTAGGTCGCCCCGTAATGCAGCATCGATGCCAGATTGCTGCAGGTAAATTCCCTATTGCTTCTGAACAGATTAAGATTCAGCATTGGATACTCTGAACCAAGCTCAAGCTTAACAAAAAGCAGCATGCCAATAAGTCCAGCTATAAGCATCCATCTTCCATCCTGATTGCTGAGATTTGACAATCCATAAAGCATAAGAGGTGCGGCTACCATAAAGCATGCGCTTCCTTTGTAATCAAAGGAGGCGGTTCTATCACCATACCACTCTCCCTTGATTTTCAACACCAGCCACAGAGAAAGCAGTGACATTATCCCGGATAAAAAGAAATACATTCTCCAACCAAGAAAATGGCATATAAATCCGCTTATAGCTGGTCCGCAAGTGAGTCCCACATATACGGCTGCAGTGGATAAACCAATAACCCTGCCACGTTCTGAGGAATCAAATACTGACACCAGCAGAGCCATACCAGGCCCAAATATCATAGAAAGTATAAGTCCCTGGCAAAATCTGACAGCCGTCAGCATTTCAATAGAAATAGCTATACCTGCCATAAAAAGGCTGAAGCCGAAAAGAGCTGCACCTATTGTATATATTTTCTTGCGGCCACATATATCTGCCAGACGTCCCATTGGCATCGTCAGCATTGCTGAACCGAACAGATACGATGACACTACTCGGCTAAGGCTGCCTGCATCTGCTGAAAACTCCTGTCCTATTGCTGGTACAGCAACATTGATTCCGCTCCCTACAAAGGCTCCCATAAAGGATGTTATCATTGCAGCCCAAAGTACATATTTTTCCATGCTTTTCTCCGTAAGCTAGTATTATGCCTCACCAATAAGTCTGAGGAACTGCTCCTCGTCAATTATAGATATGCCAAGCTCCTGGGCCTTGGTGAGCTTGCTTCCTGCCGCGTCTCCGGCCAGCACATAATCAGTTTTACTTGAAACACTGCTAGCTGCCTTTCCGCCATTGGCTTCAACCTTAGCCTTGGCATCATTGCGGCTTAATGTAGGCAATGTACCAGTTATTACAACAGTCTTTCCCTGTAGTGCTGACCCGGTAATACCGCTGTCAGACAGCTCAGTATTAACCCCCTGCTCCTTCAGCCTGAATAAAAGCTGCTGATTATTCTCATTGGTGAAGTATGCTGAAATTACCTTAGCACTGATATCACCTATATCATTTACTTCCTTTATCTCTTCAATACTTGCCTTAGCCAGTGCCTCAATAGACCTGAAATGAAGCATCAGCTCCCTAGCAGCTGCCTTGCCTATTCCACTTAACCCCAGTCCAGTCAGCAGTCTTTGAGGTTCATTAGCTTTAGCACCATCAATAGCTGCCAGCAGCTTATCAACACTTTTTTCTCTTCCTACAATCCCCTTATCCAGAAGCTCCTGACGCTTTTCCTTCAAAGTGAAGATATCGGCAACATCGTGAAGATATCCATAATCTATAAGGCTTCTGACGTTTTGCTCGCCAAATCCCTTGATATCCATAGCATCCCTGGAAACAAAATAGATTATATTATTCTCCAGCTGAGCCGGACAGGAGGGATTTATGCATCTTATATCTGCTGTATTCTCCTCCCGTACTGCTTTTGAACCACATACTGGACATTTATCACCAATATGAAACGGCACCAGGCCCTCAGCACGCTTTTCCTTAACTACGCTGCTTATTTTGGGAATTATTTCACCAGACTTGTACACACGGATGATATCGCCAATCCTTATATCAAGCCCATCAATAAAGTCCTGATTGTGAAGGGTAGCCCTTTCAACCCTGGTGCCGCATAGCTGCACCGGTTCAAAAACTGCTGTCGGGTTAATGCGTCCAGTACGCCCTACTGTCAGCTCTATATCCAGCAGCCGGCTCTCCTTTTCCTCTGGAGGATATTTGTAGGCTATTGCCCATCTCGGAACCTTGGAGGTTGCTCCCAGCCTATCACGGTCGGCAAGGCTATTCAGCTTTATTACGGCGCCATCAATATCGTAGGCCAGCTCACCTCGGCTATCACCAATTGCTTCAATGGCCTCCCATACCTGATCTGCAGTATGGCAGATTCTATAATTGTGTATTACCTTTATTCCCTGTGCTTTCATAAACTCATAGGCTTCGGTATGACTAGAAAACTCACGACCTTCAGCCTTCTGAAGATTAAAAACAAACATAGATAGCTGACGTTCCCTGGTGACACGGCTTTCCAGCTGACGAAGCGTTCCTGCTGCACAGTTTCTAGGGTTCGCAAATAGCTTCAGACCAAGACTCTCCTGACGGTCATTTACCCTCTGAAAGGCTGCTCGGCTCATATATACCTCGCCCCTGACCTCAAAGTATGGCAGGCTATCTCTAAGGCTGTGCTGGACATCATCTATCACCATGGCATTTTCTGTAACATCCTCCCCCCTCAGGATGCCGTCACCTCTGGTAATTGCCTGCACCAGCTGGCCATCCCTATAGCGCAATGCCATAGAAAGGCCATCTATCTTTTCCTCAACCACAAATTCCGGTTGACCTAGCTGATCTATCATGGATTCTACAAACTGATAAACCTCAGCTTTTGAAAAAACATCCTGCAGTGACAGCATCGGCACATCATGCTCTACCAGATTACCTGCCTCCCGGCGGGCATGTCCCCCCACCATCTGAGTAGGAGATGTCTTAGTAATCAGCTCAGGATAATCCGCTTCAATTCCCTTAAGCCTCTGCATAAGCATATCGTACTCATAGTCAGATATCTCTGGACTGTCATTATCATAATACAGCTTATTATGGCGCCTTATTTCTTTACGAAGAGCAGAAAGCTCTTTCCGAATTTCCTTTATATCCATTATTACACCTTCCTGATAGGGGCATACTTCTTCATCAGCTTCCTGATTCCCATATTCGGGAAGGCAATAGTGATTTCAGTTTCTTCGCCAGAGCCTTTTACCTCCACCACGGTACCAATACCCCATTTGCCATGCTCGCATTTATCGCCAGCCCTCCACTCAATGGAAATATCCGGCTTTATCACCCCTGGTGCTGCCTTAACCTGAGTTTTCCTTCTGTCCATTGCTGACATAGCCTCTGCTGCAGATACCGTCCTGCCAGCAGATATGGCTGGCTGAGTTACGTGCCGTGGCACAAAGGAGCTTCCGCTGTTTCCCCATGAGGAATAGCTATTGAAGCTGCCACGCCTTGCAGCAGTTTCCTCTTTATATTCCTCCGGAATCTCAGACAGGAAGCGGGATGGCTCATTGCAGTTAGTACGGCCAAACATAGTTCTCATGCCTGCATAGGTCATATAAAGCTTGGTCTGTGCTCTGGTTATGCCTACATAGCAGGTACGGCGTTCCTCCTCAATTTCCTCTGGCTCCAGGAAAGTCCTGGAATGAGGAAACACCCCTTCCTCCATACCAGCCATGAAAACAATAGGAAACTCTAAGCCCTTTGCGCTATGAAGGGTCATGAGAGTAACCTGATCATCTCCCATTTCATTGGTATCAAGGTCACTTACCAGAGCCACATTGCTGAGGAAGCCTTCCAGGTCTGCAGTCTCGTCAGATTTTTCAAACTCCCTGGCAACACTGATAAACTCCTGCAGATTTTCAATACGCGACTGATTATCCTCAGTCTTTTCCTCCTGCAGCATATCAAGATAGCCTGATTCCTTAAGAATGTATTCCATAAGCTCAGACACCTTAAGGCTATCGCTCTGGTTTACACACTCCATAATGAATGTAGCAAAGCGCAGCAACGGGTTGCGGGTTCTGGCAGTAATGCCAGGAATTTCATTAACAGCATCAGGGTCAGCGATTACCTCGAAAAGACTGAGATTGTGCTCAACAGCATACATCTCAACCTTATTCATTGATGTGTCTCCGAGACCGCGTTTAGGTACATTGATTATTCGTCTAAGGCTTATGCTATCCATGGGGTTATAAACCAGCTTAAGATAAGCCGTAATATCCTTTATTTCCTTGCGGTCATAGAAACGAAGTCCGCCAACCATAGTATAAGGGACACCCATCTGCATAAAGGCATCCTCAATAGCCCTGGACTGCACATTAGTACGATAAAGCACCGCCATATTGCCATAAGGAGTATTGAAAAGCTCCTTATGTTTGATAGCACTCTTTACAATAAAGCTTGCCTCATCACGTTCATCCGAAGCAAGATATGTAACAATCTTTTCACCCTCGGGATTTCTGGTCCACAGCTCCTTTGGCTTGCGATTTACATTATTTTCAATTACTGCATTGGCAGCAGCCAGAATGTTTTTAGTAGACCGGTAATTCTGTACCAGCATTATAGTCCTTGCGTCTGGATAATCCTGTTCAAAATTCAGTATGTTCCTGATATCTGCGCCACGCCAGCCATAAATAGACTGGTCCGCATCACCTACTACACATAGATTGCGATACCCGCCAGCCAGAAGCTTGGTAATTTGGTACTGAGCACCATTTGTATCCTGATACTCATCCACCATAACATAACGGAACCGGCGCTGGTATTTTTCCCTGATTTCCTGGAATTTACTAAGTATCCATACAGTAACCAGCAGGAGATCATCAAAATCAAGTGCATTATTAGACCGCAGCTTATCAGAATACATCTGATATACCTCAGCCACCTTTGCCTCATGGAAGTTTCCCGCCTGGCTAGCAAATTTCTTAGCTGTAATAAGCTGATTCTTTGCATCTGAAATAATAGCCTGAATATTTTTCGGACTAAACTGCTTATCATCCAGATTCATTTCCTTCAGGCAATTCTTTATCAAGGTAGAGGAATCGCCTGCATCATATATTACAAAGTTCTTCTGGTATATCCCCAGCACCTCAATCTCCCGGCGCAAAAAACGGGCACAGAAGGAATGGAAGGTACTAAGCCAGATATCCTTTGCCGACTCACCAATAAGCCGGTCAACACGCTCACGCATCTCCCTAGCCGCCTTATTAGTGAAGGTAATAGCCAGGATACTATATGGAGAAACTCCATGAGCCAGCAGATTAGCTATGCGGTAGGTCAGCACCCTGGTCTTGCCGGAGCCAGCACCTGCCATAATCAGAAGCGGTCCCTCCATATGCTCTGCAGCCTTGCGCCTGTCTCTTATACACATCTGACGCTGCCGACGATATGCAGTGTGT
>CAMCDL010000008.1 GCA_945873565.1 uncultured Selenomonadaceae bacterium
GAGATTCCTCTACGTCTCGTGGGCTCGGAGATGTGTATAAGAGACAGGCTTAGTCCATATGCGCCACGTGTAACTACTATCCAGATTAAGACTGATAAGATCCGCGATGTCATTGGACCTGGCGGAAAGGTTATCAAGAAGATTGTTGAGGACACCGGCGTTCAGATTGATATCGAAGAAGACGGCACCGTTCGTATCTGTGCTACCAGCGTAGAGGCTTCTGATAAGGCTATTGCCATCATCCGTGAGATTGTGCGCGAGGTTGAGGTTGGTGAGGTTTACCTCAGAAAGGTTACCCGTATCATGAACTTCGGTGCTTTCATTGAGGTACTTCCTGGCAAGGAAGGTCTGTGCCATATTTCTCAGCTTTCCTCCCGCCGTGTAGAGAAGGTTGAGGATGTTGTAAAGGTTGGCGATCAGCTGGAGGTCAAGGTTACTGAAATCGACCGTCAGGGTCGTGTAAACCTCTCCCATAAGGTTCTTCTCAACAGCTGATAACTAAAGTGTACTAGACCCGCTATGCTTTATAGCGGGTCTTTAATCATCTGTTTCTGGTAAATTATATGGAAAGAAAAAAATCTAAATCTGAAATTTTTAGAAGATATAGCCTTTTCTTTGCAGGCGTAATGCTGATATCATTTGGTATTGCGCTCCTGATAAAATCCTCACTTGGTGTATCACCTATATCATCAGTTCCTTATACATTATCTCTGATATTTTTTCACCTTTCAGTAGGAGAGTGGACAATTCTTGCCGGTATCGTGCAAATAATCTTGCAGATTGTAATGCGGCCACGGGATATTCATAAGGCTGAGATTGCTTTGCAGCTAGTAATAACCTTTGTATTCGGTTATTTTATAGATTTTTATCTGTATCTTATGTCAGGCTTTACGCCGGAGGCATATATTGTCAGGATGGCAACCCTGCTTCTGGGCTGTGTTATCTTATCGTTTGGTGCTTATATCCAGCTGATTGGAAATGTTGGCATGCTGCCGATGGATGCGCTGCTGCAGGTTACAGCTGAGGTTACCGGCAAAAAGTATTCCAGCTTGCGTATCTTTTCTGATACTGTTCAGGCTGCAGCTTCTGCCATTGCCTGTATTTATTTTCTTGGGGAGCTTTCAGGGGTAAGAGAGGGTACTATTATAGCTGCTCTAACCTGTGGTAATGTAATAAAGCTTTTCCAGAATAATCTGACAGGTCTTTCTAATTATCTGATGCCAGAGAATGTGCTGGAGGAGGCAGCTGCGGCTATAGAAAAGCCGGTGGTTTCTGAAAATCATTTTGTGCTTACCATATCTCACGAATATGGAAGCGGCGGCAGGACTATTGCCAAGCGTATTGCCCATGAGCTTGATCTGCCATATTTTGATACTGAGATTATAAATATGGCGGCAAAGAAATCAGGCTATGCCGAGGCCTTTATTCAGGAAAATGAAGAGAGAATTCATACCAAGGCCTTCCGTAATCTGTCAGACTGGTATGGAGTTGCTTTTTATGAATCTGTTCCAGAGAAAATATTTAAGGCTGAGGCTCAGGTAATTCAGGAGATAGCAGCTCAGGATTCCTGTGTTATTGTCGGGCGTCTGGCCAATTATATCCTGCAGAATCATAAGAATTCATTGCATATATTTATTACTGCTGACGAAACCGAAAGGGTGCGCAGGGTTATGCGTAAGGAAGGTATCTCCCAGCAGGCTGCTGAGCAGGAAATCCGTGATTTTGCTAATGAGAGACGGAATCATTGCCAGCAGTTCTCCGATATGGAATGGGGTAACGGACTTAACTATGATATAACTATTAAGTCCAATAAGTATGGAGTTGACCGTACGGCAGCAATTCTGATAGATATGATAAGGACCTTTCGTCAGACAATGAAGCCATTCTGATAAGATAATAAGCTGCTCCCTGGAATCTATGTGTTCCAGGGAGTTTTTGTTTATTATCAAGGTATTATTGTCGATTTTGTATGGACATGGGAGAAATTTTATATTATAATATAACGCGTGTGAATGACTCTATAGATTTAGTATAAACAAATGTCTTTGTGAAAAAGACTAAATCTAAGGACTTAGGGGGAGAGTAATGGCTCTTATTGTAAAGAAATTTGGTGGCAGCTCAGTTGGTTCTACTGAGAAAATAATAAATGTTGCCAAGAGGATAATTGAAGAGAAGAAACCAGGCGATCAGATAGTATTGGTTGTATCAGCAATGGGTGATACGACTGATGAGCTGATTGAGCTGGCTAAGGGCATAAATGCTAATCCATATCAGTATACCCGTGAGATGGATATGCTGCTGACTACAGGTGAGCAGGTGTCTATTGCTCTCCTGACAATGGCCTTCAAGACTCTTGGACAGAAAGCGATTTCCCTGACTGGAGCTATGATAGGCATGAAGACCAATTCTGTGCACACTAAGGGGAAAATCATAGATATAAAGCCTTCACGTGTAAAAAAGGAGCTGGAAAGAGGCAATATTGTAGTTGTTGCCGGATTTCAGGGAACCGATGAAAAGGGTGATCCTGTTACTCTTGGCCGAGGCGGTTCAGATACCTCAGCGGTTGCATTGGCTGGTGCTCTTAAGGCTGATGCCTGCGAAATTTATACTGATGTAGACGGTGTTTATTCAGCAGATCCGCGGCTTATTCCAGATGCTAGGAAGATGAAAGAAATCACCTATGACGAAATGCTGGAAATGGCTCGCCTGGGTGCTGGTGTAATGCAGCCGCGTTCTGTGGAAATGGGCAAGTATTTCAACATTCCAATTCACGTACGTTCTACCTTCAGCAGTAAACCAGGTACTATGATTAGGGAGGCTTATACAATGGAAGAAAAGGATTTCTTGATTCGTGGTGTTGCCCACGACGATAAGGTAGCTAAGATTGCTATTCTGGGTGTTCCAAATAACCCTGGTGTTGCACATACTATTTTTGCTGCCCTGTCTGACAAGAATATCGCTGTAGATATGATAGTCCAGTCCATCAGAAATATTGAGAAGAATGTTACTGATATGGTATTTACCGTAAGCTTTGATGATCTGCCTCAGACCAGAAAGATTATAGATGAGGTTGCAGATAAGCTGAGTGCTGTTGCTGTCCTTATTGAAGAGGATGTGGCTAAGATATCAATTGTTGGTGCTGGTATGCTTGGAAATCCTGGTATTGCTACCCGTATGTTTGGTGCTCTTTCCAAGGCAGAGTGCAACATTGATGCAATAAGCACATCTGAAATCAGTATTTCCTGCCTTGTTAAGAAAAAGAAGCTGAAGGATGCTGCTAATGCTATTCATGCTGAATTTTTCCCAGAAGCGTAAGTAATTATTTTTCTTTATATATGGAGGTTATAAAAATGAGTTCTCAGGTTGCATCTCATCGTGTAGGAAAGAAGCTTGTTGATGTTATTTTTGGTGCTAGTGGTGCCTGCAATGAAGCCATCAAGGTGCATGGTGCTGAAAAGGTTACCAATGCTACCGTTGGTGCTATCATTGACGAGTCTGGAAAGCTGGCTTGCCTGCCAACTATGGAGAAGGCCTTCCGCACCCTTCCTATTGCTGATGTAGCAGCTTATGCGCCACCGCAGGGTCTTCCTGGTTATTTGAACACGGTTATTGATCTTACCTTTGCTGATAACAAGCCTGAGGGTTATCTGGCTGCTTGTGCCTCTGCTGGCGGTACAGGGGCTATTCATACAGCAATTATGAATTATTCTGAGATTGGCGATCAGGTTCTGACCTCCGACTGGTTCTGGGGTACTTATAATATTCTCTGCCAGGAGGAGGGCCGTTCACTGGCTACCTATCCTCTGTTCGATGAGAATCAGAATTACAATGTAAAGGCCCTGGCCGATAAGGTTGGTGAGCTTTTTGCAAAGCAGGATTCCCTGCTCCTTATCGTCAATACTCCTGCTCATAATCCTACTGGCTACAGCCTGACCGAGGAAGAGTGGACTAAGGTTCTGGATATCTGCCGTCAGTGGGCCGCTCAGGGCAAGAAGGTAAATCTGCTGGTAGATATTGCTTACATTGATTATGCAGGCGAGAAAAATGAGACTCGTCATTTTATGAGGCAGTTCAGCAATCTGCCAGATAATATCTTTGTTATGTTCGCGTTCTCTATGTCTAAGGGCTATACTATGTATGGTCAGCGTACTGGTGCTCTTATAGGACTTTCTGCTAACAAGGAACTGGTAGATGAGTTTGTTGATGTAGCTAAGTATACCGGACGTGCTACATGGTCTAACATCAATCGCGGTGCTATGACACTTTTGACCAATATTCAGCAGGATGCTGAGATGTTGGCTCAGTTTGAGGCAGAGCGTGATGAGCTCTATGCTATCATTCGTGACCGTGCGGCGATCTTCATGAAGGAGGCTTCTGAATGCGGACTGAATGCTCTTCCTTATAAGGCTGGCTTCTTCCTGTCTATTCCTGCAGCTGATCCTGCAGCAGTATGTGATAAGCTCCATGATGATCTTATCTTTGCTGTACCGCTGAAGAAAGGTGTACGCATTGCTGTATGCTCCGTTCCTAAGGCAAAGATGTACGGCATGGCTCAGAAGGTGCTGAATGCCCTGAATGCTGTAGAGAATAAGTGATATAATAGAATTTGAATAAGAGCCCCTTTCCAGGCCTGAGATTATATCAGGTCAAGGCTAAGAAGGGGGCTTTTATTTTTTCCCTCTTGTGATTTTTCTAAAAGAATGTTATTATAGCTTCCATAGGATTATTGTATTGCAGGGAGGATTTTATGTTTAGCTTCGGCAAGAAAGACGATGTACAGTTTTTCGACTTATTTGTAGAGAGTGCAAGATATTTCTACGAGGGAGCACTGCTTCTTAATGAGGTAATGCTTGACCTTAGTAAGGCTGATCTGAAGATGAATGAGCTTCAGGACCTTGAGCATGCGGCAGATAATATCAATGATCGTATCATTGACAAGCTGAACCTTACCTTTATCACTCCTATTGACCGTGAGGATATTTTCAATATGGCCAATGGCCTTGATGATGGCGTTGACCTTTTGCAGGGTACGCTCCAGAGAATTGTAATGTACAATGCTGGTGAGCCTCGTGAAGGCGCTATTGAGCTTTCGAAGCTGCTCATTGAAAGCACTGGTGAGATTATCAAGGCACTTGAGATGCTCAGTGATATCAAGAAGAATCAGAATCAGATTCTGGATGCCTGCCAGAAGGTGGGACGCTTAGAAAGCGAGGGCGATAGGATTTACCGCCGGGAGATTGCATATCTCTTCGAGCAGGCCAAGGATCCGATTCAGCTGATAAAATGGAAGGATATACTTGAGAACCTGGAGGATACCACAGACCATTGTGAGCGTATCACAGATATGATTAGGGGCGTGGTTATGAAGTATGCCTGATTTACATCCTTTTATAATGATTGTTATCGTGCTGGCACTTGTGTTTGACTTCATAAATGGCTTCCACGATACGGCAAATGCTATTGCTACCTCGGTATCTACCAGAGCAATTTCCCCTAGAAATGCCATTATCATGGCTGCTGTTTTGAATTTCCTAGGTGCTATGGCCGGCACAGGTGTAGCGAAGACTATCGGCGGAGATATAATCGTCGGCAATATAGACCAGCCTATTATTATAGCCGGACTTACTGGTGCTATTATTTGGAACCTGCTTACCTGGAAGGTAGGCCTCCCGTCAAGCTCCTCTCATGCTCTGGTTGGCGGTATGATAGGTGGTGTTATTCTTTCTCCTATGGGAGCAGCCGGACTTAATTATACTGGTATTGGCAAGATTGTTATTGCATTGGTGGCATCTCCAGTGGTGGGACTTATTCTGGGCTTTATCATCATGACTGTGATGTTCAACATCTTCAGGAATTCTAATCCTTCCAAAACTAATTTCCGGTTTAAGAAGATGCAGATTGTTTCAGCGGCTATGATGGCATTTTCTCATGGCTCCAATGATGCACAGAAGTCAATGGGTATAATTACACTGGCTCTTGTATCTGGCGGTGTACTCAGCGAATTTGAGGTTCCTTCAATTGTAAAAATCCTTTGTGCTGCAGCTATGGCTCTTGGTACATCTGTCGGCGGCTGGAGCATTATCAAAACCATTGGCGGCAAGATTTTCAAGCTGGAGCCTATTAATGGTTTTGCAGCTGATCTCAATTCTTCCATTACTATCTTTACCGCAACTCTGCTTCACCTGCCAGTTTCTACTACTCATGTTGTTTCTGGCTCCATTATGGGTGTCGGTGCAGCAAAGCGTATTAATGCAGTACGCTGGGGCGTTGCCCAGCAGATGGTATCTGCCTGGGTACTGACTATTCCGTGTACAGCTGTAATGGGAGCTCTTTCCTATAAGGTCGTAATGATGCTGTTCGGTTAATACAAAAGCCTGAACCTGTGGGTTTGGGCTTTTTATATTGCAGGGATTTTTGTTATCAGTATAGAATATTATAAAGATATAAAAATGCTTTTGGAGGTGTCTGATATGGGTTTTAAGATAAGCGGCGTAGGGCTTGACGGTTCAGGTATGACATTAAAGCAGCTGGCAGCCAAGCAGGGGGCAGCTGCAGATAATCCCATTATGGCAGCAAAGGTGGACAATGTACTTGTAAGCCTGGATGAAGAAATTGAAAAATGTGAAAATATAGAGTTCATAGACCTCGATTCTGAAGGGGGGCAGCGAATATACCGTCAGTCTGTCCTGTTTCTGATGATGATGGCCCTTTATGAGCTTGAGCCTCAAGCTAAGCTGGAGGTGCATTTCCCTATTCATAAGAGCCTGCTGGTGGAAATACAGAATATTGGGGAGATAACAGAGGGCTTCATAAACGAGCTTACCATGGAAATGAAAATGCTGGTGGCTGAAAATCTCCCTATTGAGCGACATGTGGTATCCCGCGAGAGGGCTATCCAGGCGTACAGTGAGCTTCATAGAACTAATAGTACCGGCTTTTTGAAGGAATCTGATGATGAATCCGTAATTATGTATCAGTGTGACTTTTTCAGCGAGTGTATGATTGATATCCTGGCTGATTATACAGGCAAGCTGGGCATGTTTAAGCTTGAGCTCTGCGGAAATGGTGTGGCTTTAAGTACGCCGATGACTGAAAACGGTGTCAGGAAAATTCGCTCCTATGTAGATGCTCCGAAGTTTATTTCCCTTCTGAATGAAGCAAAAAGCTGGGGCAGGATCCTTCGCTGCAATTATGTATATGAAATGAATCAGCTTATCAGACGGGGCGATATTGGAGATCTTATCAGGGTCTCTGAGGCCCTTCATGAAAAAAAGATTGCTTATATAGCAGACCATATAGCTGCTAATAGGCATAAGCTGCGCATTGTATCTATTGCAGGCCCTAGCTCATCAGGCAAGACATCATTTGCTAACAGGCTAAAGATTCACTTACGGGTAAATGGACTTGAGCCAGTATCCATTTCACTGGATGATTATTTTGTAAATCGTGAGGATACTCCGCGTAACGAAAAGGGTGAATTTGATTTTGAGTCTATTGAGGCCATTGATCTTAAGCTTTTCAATCAGCATCTTTCCAAGCTTTTGAGAGGCGAGGAGGTAGTAACTCCGAGATTTAACTTTAAGACTGGCAGACGTGAGTGGGATGGACAGCCAGCCATGAAGGTAGGTGATGACCAGCCGATAATTCTTGAAGGTATTCATTGTCTGAATGAACGCCTCACTGAGTCGGTAAGCCGTGATCAGAAATACAAGATTTATATCAGTGCACTTACTCCGCTTAATTTTGATAACCATAATCGTATATCAACTACCCTGGTACGTCTCATCAGACGTATTCTCCGCGATACCAGGACTCGTGGAAAGGATGCTGAGGAAACTCTGAAGCTTTGGACAAATGTACGTGCCGGCGAGGAGCGTAACATATTCCCATTCCAGGAGGAAGGGGACGTAATGTTTAATTCTTCCCTGATTTATGAGCTTTCCATGATGAAAAAGCCAATAGTTGATGAGCTTTCAAAGATAAAGCAGACCAGTGCCCAGTATTCCAAGGCTCAGTATCTGCTGGAGCTCTTGTCTCATTTTGAGGAAATCGATGAGGAACGCCACGTGCCTAATACTTCTCTGCTTAGGGAATTTATTGGCGGTTCATGCTTCTTTGAATAATTGTTCTTGACGCTTATTGATATGTATGTTAGTATATTATTGCGTTAACACTTTAGCTAGATAAAGAAATAAAATTTAAATACTTTTGGAGGATACAATGGTTTCAAACAGCATGGATTATTTGACAATCGCTTTACCAAAGGGTAAGCTCTTCGGCCTGTCTGCAGATATGTTTGCTAAAATTGGCTATACCGCCGAGGATTTGTCGGAGAAGTCCAGAAAACTGATTATTTCTAACGATGATAAGAAAATCAGGTTTATTATCAGTAAGACTGCTGATGTGCCTACGTATGTAGAATACGGTGCCGCGGATATCGGCGTTATTGGCAAGGATGTGCTTCTTGAGTCAGGCAAGGACGTGTATGAGCTTCTCGATCTGGGCTTTGGCCGCTGCCATCTAATGATGGCTGTCCATAAAAATCAGAAGCGTGGCAAGCTCATGGACTATAATCATACCCGTGTGGCAACCAAGTTTCCTCATATAGCTGAAGGATTCTTTAACAGCAAGGGAATGCAGATGGAGTATATCAAGCTTAATGGCTCAATAGAGCTTGGTCCTATTGTAGGATTATCTGAAAGCATTGTAGATATAGTTGAAACCGGCACAACTCTTCGGGAGAATAATCTTGAGGAAATTGCTTATATTATGGATGCTACTGCCCGCCTTATTTGCAATCGGGTCAGCTTCAAGCTTAAATTTGACCGCATCCATCAGATGACAGAGGACCTCAGGAAGCTTCTGGCACTTGCTGAGGTATGATTTGATTTTCAGGGGGATATATAATGCAGATTGTAAATGTTAAAGATATAGGAATATTAGCTGTTGAGAAGCTGCTGAAGAAGCCGTCCTTTGATCAGGTTGAGCTGAATCCAAGAATCCGTGAGGCTAACAGGAAGCTGTTTGGTGCTGACCTTTCTGCTGCGGAAATTGTTGATCGTATTGTAAATGATGTAAGAGCTGAGGGCGATGCTGCGGTTATTAGATATACTAAGCTTATTGATAGGACTGAGTTTAAGCCGGATGAGTTCATGGTTACTGAGGCCGAATATGAGGCGGCAGAGAAGGAAGCAGATCCTGAGGTGGTGGAATCCTTAAGAAGAGCCGCTGATAATGTACGTACCTATCATCAGGAGCAGAAGCCAAATTCTTGGATGACCTATCGCGGTCAGGGTTCAATCCTGGGACAGTCGGTTATACCTTTAGATAGGGTTGGTATATATGTACCAGGAGGTACAGCCGCATATCCTTCCTCAGTTATTATGAATGCTGTTCCGGCTTCTGTAGCTGGCGTTAAGGAAATCATCATGATGGTTCCGCCAAAGAATGGCAAGATTAACCCATATGTACTGATAGCAGCCAAACTAGCTGGAGTATCAAGGATTTTCAAGATAGGCGGTGCTCAGGCTATTGCTGCTATGGCCTTTGGAACAGAGACAATTCCAAGAGTTGATAAGATTACGGGACCTGGCAATATATTTGTTACCCTGGCTAAGAAGGCTGTGTATGGTCACTGCGATATTGATATGCTGGCTGGACCTAGTGAAATACTGATAGTAGCGGATAAGACTGCTGATCCTGTTTATACAGCAGCTGATATGCTTAGCCAGGCTGAGCATGATATGCTGGCGTCCAGCATTGTTATTACTGATAGTGCTGAGCTGGCTGAAAAGGTGGCTATTGAGGCTGAAAAGCAGCTTTCTGAGCTTCCTCGTCAGGAAATTGCACGGGCTTCTATTGAAAAGAATGGGCTTATTGTGATAGCTGAGGATATCCTTCAGGCTGTGGAGCTGGCTAATGTGTCTGCTCCAGAGCATATGGAAATTCTTACCGAGCAGCCTTTCCAGCTGCTGCCATATGTGCGTCATGCCGGGGCGGTGTTCCTTGGGGCATATTCCCCAGAGCCATTAGGAGACTATTTTGCAGGTCCTAATCATGTGCTTCCTACTGGTGGCACTGCAAGATATTATTCCGTACTGAATGTTGAAACATTTATGAAGCGTACCAGTATTATTTCCTATACGCAGCCTGAACTGGACAGGGTAAGTGATGATGTCATCCGGCTGGCTGAGGCAGAGGGGCTTGAGGCTCATGCAAATGCTATAAGGCTCCGTAAGCTTAAGTAACTAGATAAACAGTACCTTGGAGGTCTTTTATAATGGCAAAGTTAAAATATAGAAGCAAGCTGGGCGAGATGCCCTCATATGATGTAACCGAGAGGGAATGGAAAATAAAGGTAAATGCTAACGAGTCTGGCATGAATTTGCCACCTATGGTGGAGGATCGGGTAATGGCCCGTATATCCCGTGTAGCCTTTAACCGTTATCCTAATGAGCAGCTTGACATGCTTATGGAGGATATTGCCGACAATTACAGAATGAGCAAGGAAAGCGTCTTTATCGGTAACGGCTCATCTGAAATAATTGAAAAAATTTTCTACTGCTTCGGTGGTAAGAATCATAAAATTGTTTTCACACAGCCATCCTTTTCTATGTATCATATATATGCTGAGGCAGCTGAGGCAGTGGCTGTACCATTTGATTTGAATGAAGAGGATTACAGTTTGAATGTAAAGGCTTATGTTAATACTGTAAATGAATCCAAGGCTTCTTTATGCGTTGTATGTAATCCGAACAATCCGACTGGAAATGTGGTGTCTCTGGAGGATATTGAATATATTGCTGAGCATACCAGCTGTGCCTTCCTCGTGGATGAAGCATATATTGAGTTTCATGGGGAATCAGCTGTTTCTCTGCTGAAAAAATATCCTAACATGATTGTAGCCAGGACCTTTTCCAAGGCCTATGGCCTGGCTGCCTGCCGCTGCGGCTACATGCTGGCGGCTCCTGCCATTACAGGCATGATTGCTAAATCATTCATGCCATATCACATGGATGTGCTGACTCTTGTTACAGCTGATGCAGTTTTTTCCATGCGGGATGAGTATGTACCAAGGATTCAGATGGTGATTGCTGAAAGAAAGCGTATGGAGGATATGATGTCTGGCCTTAAGGGCTTTAAGGTGTATCCTTCACATGCAAATTTCATTTTAGTTAGATATGATAAAGCCGTAGAGATGAATAAGTATTTGACTAACCTGGGCATTGGCATCAGGAGCTTTGGTAATGCACCTGGGCTGACTAACTGTATGCGCATATCCATAGGTACCAGGGAAGAGAATGATACCGTGTTTAAGTCTATAAAGAATTTTGTAGAGGAGCAGGGCTGATATGCGAAGTGCAAGAATCAATCGTCAGACTAAGGAAACTAATATAGAACTGACCATTGAACTGGATGGCAGAGGCAAGACTATGATTGAGACCGGTATCGGTTTCTTTGATCATATGCTTAACCTTTTTGCCAGCCATGGCCGGTTTGATCTGGTGCTGAACTGCAAGGGAGATCTTGAGGTTGATGGACATCATACTGTTGAGGATATTGGTATTGCCTTGGGACAAGCTGTAAGGGAGGCTTTGGGGGATAAGGTTGGAATCACCCGTTATGCCAGCTTCTATCTGCCTATGGATGAGTCTCTGGCTTTCGTTGCTCTTGATATCAGCGGCAGGTCATATCTGGTATATGATGGTGGTGAAATGGCACCTATGATTGGCAGCTATGACTCAGAGCTTACTGAAGAATTTTTGCGTGCATTTGCCTTTAATGCAGGTATTACACTGCATGCTAAGGTATTGTATGGCAGCAACTCCCATCATAAGGTTGAAGCTATTTTCAAGGCATTGGGCCATGCTCTTCATGATGCAGTAAAAATTAATCCTGAGGCAGCTGATGAGCTGCCGTCTACTAAGGGAATGCTCTGATAGCTTGAGGTGAGTGTATGATTGCAGTTATAGATTATGGTGTAGGAAACCTGTTCAGTGTTGAAAAGGCACTGCTGCAGTTTTCTGGTGATGTGGCTGTAACTGGTGATGCAGATGTTATACGTTCTGCTGACAAGCTGGTACTGCCAGGAGTAGGAGACTTTGGTGAATGTATGGCCAATCTTGAGGCGACAGGACTTATCTCTTGTATAATGGAACGTCTGCAAGCTGGAATTCCTATGCTGGGAATATGTATTGGTATGCAGATTCTTTTTGAGGGCAGTGAGGAGTCACCAGGTGCTAAGGGTCTTGGCCTATTTAAGGGAATGGTACGGCGTATTAACGCCCCTGGGCTGAAGGTGCCGCATATGGGTTGGAATTCTGTCAGCTTTTCAGAACCGAGGCTGCCTATTTTTAAAGGACTAAGTGAGCATCCATACTATTATTTCGTTCATAGCTATCATGCTGTTCCTGAGGATGCGTCGATAATTACTGCAACTGCAGAATATGGCGAGACTATTACAGCAGCTGTGGCTAAGGATAATATTATGGCGACTCAGTTTCATCCGGAAAAATCTGGTGATGTGGGTCTTATGGTGCTTAGAAACTTTGTTGAAATGTAAGGAGCGCAGGAATGTTAATTTTTCCAGCAATAGATATAAGAGGCGGAAAGTGTGTACGCCTGTATAAAGGTGACTTTGATCAGGAAACTGTTTTCGGTGACAGGCCAGATGAAATGGCAAGAAAGTGGGAGGCTCTTGGAGGCGAATTCCTGCATCTTGTAGATCTGGATGGTGCCAGGGCCGGAAAATCCATGAATCTTGATGCAGTAAAGCGTATTATTGCTGCTGTCGATATTCCAGTGGAGCTTGGCGGTGGTATCCGTACTATGGAAAATATTGATGAGGTTTTGGCTCTAGGTGTTAGAAGGGTTATACTTGGTTCAGTTGCAGTGAAGAATCCGGAGCTGGTTAGGACTGCCTGTCAGAAGTATGGTAATCGCATTGTGGCTGGCATCGATGCTAAGGATGGAATTGTGGCTGTTGAGGGCTGGGGGATTTCCGGCAATGTACGGGTAGAGGCCTTAGCCAAGGAAATGGCCAAGGCTGGTGTTAAGACTATAATATATACCGATATTTCACGGGATGGTACCCTGGAGGGGGTTAATGTAGAGGCCACTGCAAGACTTGCACGTGAATGTGGAATAAATGTGGTGGCATCTGGCGGAGTAAAGTCTATTGAAGATATAAAGGCTCTGCTCCCATATGAGAAGGATGGAATTGAGGGTGTTATTGTAGGTAAATCTATCTATACGGGCTCCCTTGATCTGGCTGAGGCTATTAAGGTAGCCTCCAGGGGGTAAAAGGTATGTATAGCAAGCGTATTATTCCATGCCTGGATGTTAAGGGCGGACGAGTTGTAAAGGGTACAAATTTCGTAGGCCTCAGAGATGCTGGCGATCCTGTGGAGCTGGCAAGAAGATATGACCTGGAGCGCTGTGATGAGCTGGTTTTTCTGGATATTACTGCCTCAAGTGAGCAGCGTGATACTATTGTGCAGGTGGCTATGGATTGTGCCTCTCAGGTTTTTATTCCCTTCACCATAGGTGGAGGTATACGCACTACTGAGGATATGCGCAAGATGCTAAAAGCTGGCGCCGATAAGACATCTGTAAATACTGCGGCAGTTAAGGATCCTGATATTATACGTCAGGGAGCGGAAAAATTTGGAAGTCAGTGTATTGTTCTGGCTGTTGATGCAAGACGCTGCGGTGATGAAAAGTGGGAGGTATATGTTAATGGCGGACGTACACCTACTGGAATTGATGTCATAGAGTGGGTGAAACGTGGCGTAGAGCTGGGAGCAGGCGAGATACTGCTTACCAGTATGGATGCTGATGGAACGAAAGATGGCTATGATATTCCGCTTACCAGGGCAGTATCTGAGGCGGTTAATGTGCCGGTAATTGCCTCTGGTGGTGCTGGTGAGATGGGACATTTCTATGATGTGCTTACATTAGGCAAGGCTGATGCAGTATTAGCTGCATCCGTTTTTCACTATGGTAAGTTCACTGTGCGTCAGGTTAAGGAATACTTGAAATCACGCGGTGTGGAGGTGAGATTCTGATGATTGATATCAGTATGGTGAGTTTTGATGAAAAGGGCCTGGTGCCAGCTATTGTCCAGGAGGAGAATGGACAGGTACTTATGATGGCCTATATGAATGAGGAGTCCCTTAGGAAAACTATAGAAACCCGTACTACATGGTTCTGGAGCCGCAGCCGTCAGGAGCTGTGGAATAAGGGAGCAACCTCTGGGAATATGCAGGATGTAAAGGACCTTTACTATGATTGTGATGGTGATACCCTGCTGGTAATCGTACATCAGCGGGGAAGCGGTGCCTGTCATACCGGTACCTATTCCTGCTTCAGCGGACGCAGAATTATTGCAGATGATAAGGCACTGGCAGTAGTTGAGCCCGAGGCGCCTCAGAAGAATGCTCTGGCACAGATAATGAATGAGCTTTATGATGTGATAAAGGATCGGCAGCTTAATCCGAAGGAAGGCTCCTACACTAATTATCTTTTTGAAAAGGGACAGGATAAAATCCTGAAGAAGATTGGGGAAGAGGCTGTGGAGACAGTTATTGCCTCTAAAAATGGCAGCATTCAGGAGATTGTCTATGAGATGAGTGACCTGTGGTATCATTGCCTGGTACTGATGGCTTATCATAATATCAATCCTGAAACAGTATTTGCTGAGCTTTTCAGCCGTCACAATGGTGGCAGCTATCATAGATTCACTGGCAAGACTGGTATACGTCCAAAGGATTGACAGGCTATGCTGAGAAGACTTATGGCTCAGGCTGGCCTTAATGCTAATCAGCTGGCTGATAGGCTGAAGGTTTCGCCACAGCTGGTGAGAGACTGGGAGCAGGGAAGAAAAAAAACGCCTCTTTGGATACAGGAGCAGGCACAGTTCCGCTTGGAGCGGGAAGGTATTTTAAGGAAGCGCAGATAAAATGGGCGGGCCCTGTTTAAAGGGCTCGCCCATTTAGTATGCGGAAAAATTTAATTTCTAAAAACGTTTTTCTTTTGCTGTTTTCTTAGATTTTTTAGTTCATACATCATGTAATCAGCATTATTGATAATTTCCTTGATATCAGTATTACCATCGAAAACCTTAAATCCTACTGATACATCTGGTATACTTGTATCTTTAGACTGATGAAGCTTTATGAGATCTTCAAATTTTCGATTCAGGTGCTCGACGAAGGCATCAAAATATTGCTCGGAGCTGCCATGAACGTTTTCTTTTAGTATGGCTGCAAATTCATCACCACCAATGCGGTAGCAAAGCGCATACCTTCCATAAATCTCCCGTATGGAATTGGATATAGTTTTCAGAACAACATCACCATGGACATGTCCATAGGTATCGTTGACTTTCTTGAAATCATCTACATCAAACAATATTATGGTAGTAGTATAATTTATTTCCAGCACCTTTTTTTCATAGCTTGTACGGTTAAGAAGAGAGGTAAGCGAATCTGTCTGAAGCATAATATCAGTATAATATATATAGAACATTGCACAAGTGATAGCTACTGAAATCCATCGAATATGAACATTAGGTAAAACTAAGTTAGCAAATATACATATTACAAGGAAAAATGACATCATCAGAAGTACCTGAGTATTTCTGTTTTGAAATTTTGTACTGAAGCGATATGTTTCACCAAACAGGATAATTATAGAAATTGTATAAACCAGTACATATATCCAATAGTATTCACCCCGGCAAAACGTGCCAACATCATCATAATAGAAAATAATTTCCGTAAAAATTGAACTGAAATTAATTATGGCGTTGATAATAAAAAAAGGAATAAGATAACGCAGATAGCTTATACTGCTAATAGACCTCACCCAGGTCATGGCCAGCAGAGGAGTAATGGAATACTGAATGGCTGTCAGCAGACCCAAAAAAACATTTGGGAGAATGCCGCCCATCCTTAGAGAAAAAAACTCACAGAGAGTTGTAATAATTACTATGCAGATGGATGTAGTAAAGCCTTTTCGGGTATGATTCTTCAATACAAAGGATTTATTTATGTGAAGTATCATCATGAGCATTGTCATGATGGTAATGAACATTAACGCTGTGTGATAATACATTTATTAACTCCTATAAGACAAATGTTAACTTTAACCTTTAGTATTCTATTTTATAACATAAAAACCCTTTTTAGGTAATACATTTTTTTCTTGACAACCGATTGAACAATCGATTAATATGATTCTATGAGAAAAAGAGATAATTCTAAAAAAATTCGAATAATGAATTCTGCAGTTTCTCTTATAGCAGAGACGGGAATAGCAGGGCTTTCTATGTCAAAGCTGGCTAAGGCGTCTGGTGTGCCGCAGTCTACTATTTATGTTTATTTTGAAAGCAAGGAGGATTTGCTGAGACAGATCTATCTGTATTGCATTGATAAAATGAACACCACAGTTATGAACGGCTTTGACGATACTAAGTCTGTGAAGGACTGCCTGTGGGATTATTGCCTGCGCTTTGTTGAATACATGAAAAGCAGTACTGATGCTTTTATTGTGTATGAGCAATTCCTTTCATCGCCAATAAGCAGATCACTGGAGCTGGAGAATGTGGTTGATGCCTTCAAGCCTATGTATGGCTTTGTGGAGAGGGCTCAGCGGGATGGTTTTATCAAGACAACACTTCATCCTATAGTTGTTCTTAGTTATTTTACCCTTCCCCTGGCGGGCATTATAAAGGGCGAAATAATTTGGGATAATCCATCGGGCAAGTATGTTTATGGTCTCTTGTTTGAAGCTAGCTGGGATGCAGTTAGAGTTCATAAATAAATATTTTTAATTTAAAGGAGTGGGATTGAGTGGATTCCAAGCGTCTGTTTTTTCTAGATAATCTGAAGGCCTTTATAGTTAACCTGATGATTGTCTTCCATATCGCTCTTTGCTATATGGATTATGCACCAGAATGGTGGTATGTAGTCGATTATGAGCATACCAATCTCTTTTTTACTGGTGTTGTTGTGTGGGCTGATATGTTTATCATGCCAATAATGTTCTTTGTCTCAGGATATTTTGCTATTATGTCCTTGAAGCGTCATGGCGATGCTAAGTGGTGGAAAGGACGCTGGTTCCGTATCGGTCTGCCATGGATTCTGGGCGTTGCCCTGCTGGCTGCTCCTGTTACCTATTTGATGTTTTATACCAGAGCAGTTCCTGTAGATTATTCTACCTTCATCTGGACATTGTTCCTCTTTAATCCAGAAACTGGTGGTCCAGGTGTATGCTGGTCTCATACTCAGTATTGGTTTCTTGGCATTCTGATGAATCTTTATTTCATTTTGTGGATTGTTAGTAAGATGGATAAGAGCCTCACCACCCAGCTTGAAAAGGCTGATAAGCCAGGCTGGCCAATGCTGCTGCTTATTTTTGTATTAATGCTGACTAATATCACTGCAATGGACCTCTATACTGGCAATGATGATCTCTGGACATTCATTTCCTACTTCTGGGTAATCCAGCCATGCCGTATCCTTTTATATCCGCTCTGGTTCTTCATCGGTGTATATGCCTGGAGACATAAGTGGTTCACCGCTGATGGTTACCAGCCATCACAGTACAAGTGGGTTCCAGCCTTTATAGTTACTTCTTTCCTTTATCCATTGACCGTGCTCTATGGCTGGATGATTTTACCTGATCCTTTCCAATTTGCTCTGGCAAAGGCACTGACCCATACCATGCTTCTTATGGCTTCTATGTTTGGTCTCCTTGCCTTCTTCCAGCAGAATCTTAACTATACTAATAAATTCCTGGGAGAGGCTGCTGCAAATTCCTATACCATGTATTGGATTCATATGTCCTTAATATTCCCAATCGTCTACATGATGGTTCCGCTGGACTGGAGTGTGTGGATGAAGTATCCTGTAGCCTGCGTTCTTGGTATTATTGCCTGCTACGTAGTCAGCAGATTGCTTCTGTTCCTGCCATTCTTTGCCTCTAGCAAGAAGGCTAAGGCCCAGTAAAATATCAGCGTATGTGTGGGATGACAGTGATTGTCCCATAAAATAAAGGCTGTCGCATTTTGCGACAGCCTTTTCCATTATCAGATGTTATTTAACTACACTGCTCATTACATCATCAAGAGCATTGAGCACATTATTGATATCATCCTTAGTAATAACCAATGGTGGCTGGAATGCCATAACGTTTCTGGCTACACCATTTTTGCCGATAATAAAGCCGCGGTTCTTCATTTCCTCAAGGACCATATCAAGCTTATCAGCAGCTGGGCTCTTATCAGGATTCACAAATTCAGCACCGCGCATAAGGCCATAGCCGCGGATATCACCAATGATAGGGTATTTCTTCTGCAGCTCAGTCAGGCCATCATAAAGCTGCTGGCCACGCTCCTGAGCATTCTGCATGAGGTTATGGCTCTTTATATAGTTTATTACGCCAATACCAGCGGCAGAGGATACAGGGTTTCCGCCAAGGGTAGAGGCACCAGGTCTGGTGTAACTGTCAGCAATCTTGGCTGATGCAGTGAAGGCTGAAATAGGAGCGCCGTTTCCTAAGGCCTTGGCCATAGTCATAATATCAGGAACTACATCGTAGTTTTCTATAGCAAACATTTTGCCAGTACGTCCGAAGCCGGTCTGAACCTCGTCAATGATAAGCAGGCTATTGTAATGCTCAAGGATTTCCTTTACACGCTTGAAGTAGCCTGGTGGAGGGGTAATAATACCAGCATTGCCCTGGATTGCTTCAGCAATAAGAGCAGCGGGACGCCCTGATGTGGAGGTCTTGATAAGGTCTTCTACTGCATTGGCACAAGCTAGGTCGCACTCTGGGTATTTTTTGCCAAGAGGGCAGCGGTAGCAGTACGCATTAGGTGCAAAGTGAATACCGCCGCATGGATGCTCATCGGTACGCCACATCTGGATACCTGTAAGGCTCATGGTGAGCTTGGTACGTCCATGAAGGCCGTTTCTAAGAGCAATGAACTCATCCTTGCCAGTGTAAATGGAGGCAAGAAGCAGAGCACCCTCATTGGCTTCGGTGCCAGTGGAGCAGAAGAAGGTTTTCTGCAGGTCGCCAGGGGTAATAGTAGAAAGAAGCTCTGCCAGATTTACAAAGTTTTCAGTAAGATAGATGTTGCAGACATGCTGCAGGCTCTGGACCTGCTTGACAACCTCGGCGGTGATTTCAGGATTGCAATGTCCGCAGTTTATAACTGATACACCAGCAAAGCAGTCCAGATATTTGTTGCCTTCGCTGTCAAACAGATACTGCATATCTCCCTTGACAAACTGTCGTGGTTCCTTGTAAAAGTGACCAAGGCATGGCATGATGTATTTCTTTTTCTTTTCCAGAATGGCCTCAGGGCCAATTGGCTTTTCTAATGACATGGCTTTTCTCTCCTATCTGATAAAGATTTTACTTAAGAGCGTTCATGGACTGACGGAAACGGTAAACACCAACACCGAGCTTTCTCGGTCCGATTTCCTGCATTGCAGCAAAATCAGTCTCGCTGAAGGATGCTTCACCCCTTGCTAAGCGATCCAGGGCTTCACGATACATTCTTGTGATTTTGCCGGTAACCTCAGGGCTGTAATCCTTGGCTTCAATTCGGAAGGAGGCTACACCATTATATTTTTCAAGATATGGGTAGTAGCAGAGGTCCTTAGCAAAATATATGTGGTCACGGCCAAATTGATCCATGCGCAGGGGATGGATTTCACCAGCCTTGTCCAGAAGTGCATAATGACGATCGTTGAATTCAGGATTGTCAAGATGATTGAATGGCAGTGTCAGAGCTGGCAGATTATGGTCACATATCATGGATTCATAGGAGCCGTGGATGATGACCTCAATAGGGAGCTCTGAAAGCTCGACAAGAGATTTCAGCTGCCCGAAGGACATCTCTAGGGAGGCAGTAGCCATTACAATACCATTTTTTTTCATGAACCTTGCGGACATGTGGTTAAAAAGGTTGAAGGAGAAGTCAGCCTGAATCGGAAGGGATGTGTTATCCTGAGCCAGCTTCAGGGCTCCCAGGTTGCTGACAAGGAGTCCATCTGGCTTGAGCTGGTTGACAGCTGAAAGGAATTGCTCCAGCTCACCGCATTCACGACGCATGGTTGTGCGTGGTGTCATGACAAAAACCTGACGGGATTTCTCATGGCAGATTCTTATAGCCTCTTCTATGGTTTTGAGATTCCATGGAGCCTTTGGCTTCCAAACCTCTCCGGAAAGATAAAGGGCATCAGCACCGTTTTCTATAGCAGCCTTCATGCATTCAAGGTCAGACACCTGAACAGCAAGATGGCGCTTTTCAGGGTTTTCTTTCTGAATAGAAGACTCTGCCTTGACGATTTCATCCTGAAAGCCTGGTTCCTCAACTGCGTTAGAGAAAAAGCGCGGTTCACGGCTTCCATCGTAGCCGATTGCTCTGGCATCAGGCTGGCCAAGGGCGAAGGTGGTGGTAAAGTCGCGGACCCTGTTTTCGTACAGATCCTTCCAATCTTCTTCGTTTACCTTATATCCTAGAGGATCAGCAATATAGGCATCGATAGCCCTGCGGTAGGTAGCTACAATACGACGGACAAAATCAGCAGGACGCATGCGTCCCTCGATTTTGAAAGAGAACACTCCAGCTTGGATAAGCTCAGGAATATTGCGGTACATGCACATATCCTTAAGAGCAAGCTTATAGTCGTGCTTATCATCGGTATCTAAAACTTCTTTGGTATTCTCGTCAATAAGCTTATATGGCCAGCGGCATGGCTTCATGCAGCGGCCACGGTTTCCGCTTTGACCAAAAAGTACACCGGAATGGATGCATTGCCCGCTTTCGGAAATACACATATCTCCATGCATGAAATATTCGATTTCCAGACCGGTCCTCTCCTTGAAGAGGGATAGCTCGGAAAGGGTCATCTCGCGGCCAACTACTATCCGGGTGATACCGTATTCCTTCAGCTTATTTATAGCATGCTCATTATGAGTATTCATCATAACAGAGGTGTGCAGAGGAATGTCGATGTTCATTTCCTTTACCAGCTCCATTACGGCGAAATCCTGTACAAGGATGGCGTCCGGCTTTATTTCATTCAAGAAGCTGAGATATTCACGCAGGGTATCTATCTCTTCCACGCTGATAAGATTGTTCAGAGTGATATAGAGCTGTACACCGTGGGCATGGGTATATTCAACTGCCTTTCGGAGCATTTCGTCGTCGAAATTGGTGTCTTTATTGCGATGCATACGCATATTGAAATGCTTTCCACCGAGATAGACAGCATCAGCGCCAGCCTCTACAGCTGCCTCAAGGGCATCCCAGGTACCTGCTGGAGCAAGAAGCTCTACGGATTTACGATTAAGAATCATCTGGATTGAACTCCTTTTATATAATGATAATTATTATTGCAATGCACTGACAATTATATCAATTATTTACTAAATAATAAAGTCCCTCTGGACTTTGATGCTTAAAGAATGAACAGGATACAAATAGTTTGAAAAATCATGCATTTTGAGGTAATATAAAGTTAGTGTTTTTATGTGAAGATTTAATCATTTAAGGTGATAATATGAGCGTTGAACTACTAAAGCAGAGATTACCTTTTTTAAACATTGAAAGCGGCCTTGAGGTGTGTATGGGGGATGAAGGTTTTTATCTGGATATTTTGCATGCATATCTGGAGGAAAACTGCCTCAGTGCCCTGAATGATTTCTACATCAGGGGTGATTGGCGAGGTTATAGGATAAGAGTTCATGCCCTGAAAAGCAGCAGTCTCCATGTGGGAGCAGACGAGGTTTCTGCTCTGGCTAAGAAGCTGGAGTATGCTGCCCGTGATGATGATATGGCATATATTCATCTTAATCATTATAAGTTCCTGTGGGAGTATGAGGCACTTCTTAAGAAGGTTAATGCTGTATTCATGGAATATGAGGAATATAAGGCATACGAGTATGAAGGCCTGGGTCGCCTGCTGGTAATGGTGGTAGATGATAACGAAATGAATCGTGATATTGCAAGCCACATCCTGGAATCTGAGCAGTATAGTGTAATGGCTTTGGATTCTGGTGAAGAAGCCATTAAGGCAATGAACAAGTATCTGCCTGATATTGTTCTTCTGGATATCCATATGCCGCCTGGCATAAATGGCTATGAGGTAATGAATATAATGCAGCAGGATGAGCGTCTGGCAGGAATTCCGGTGGTAATCATGACAGGTGATGATGATGATGATACCGAGCTTAAGGGTCTGATGGCTGGTGCACAGGATTTCATTGCCAAACCTTTTAATAAGGATATTATGATGGCACGAGTACGCCGCATAATAGAGCTGGATCATATCAAAAAGTTTTTCCAGGCAGAGGTGCTGAAAAAGACAAAAGATGCCGATGACAGGCGCCGTGAGGCAGAGAACATCACCGATGAAATTGTTAAGGCACTGGCCAGCACTATTGATGCCAAGGATAAGTATACAAAAGGTCATTCTGAGCGGGTGGCACAGTATGCTGTTATGCTGGCAACTGAGATGGGTTATACAGAAAAGGAATTAAGAAATCTCAAGTATACTGCGTTGCTGCACGATATCGGCAAGATTGGTGTCCCTGATGAGATTATCAACAAAACAAGTCGGCTGACCGATGAGGAGTACGACATTATAAAGACTCATTCAGCCATAGGCTATGATATATTGAAAAATATTACGCAGATTCCCGATATCGCAACAGGTGCACGTTCACATCATGAGCGCTTTGATGGACGAGGATATCCTGACGGCCTGGAGGGTACGGATATTAAGGAAATAGCAAGGATTATTGGTGTGGCAGATGCCTATGATGCCATGACATCAAATCGAAGCTACAGAAGGAGCCTGCCACAGGATGTGGTGAGAGCTGAAATCCTTAAAGGACTTGGCAGCCAGTTTGATCCGACCATAGGAAATATAATGATTGACCTCATAGATAAGGATGAGAATTATCTTATGAGAGATTTTTCAGATGATGAGAATAATGGGGGTCCCGTATGAAAAAGATTTTAGTTGTGGATGACAGTGCTATTAATTTAAAGCTGGCTGATAAAATTCTTAAAGAGGTTGAAGATTATAAGCCTGTGCTGGTTCCATCCGGGGCAAGGGCTCTTCAGTATTTGTCCAAAAATGTTCCTGATATGATTATGCTTGATATTATGATGCCTGATATGGATGGTTTTGAAACCTTGGCTGAGATAAAGAAAAATGATGCTCTTAAGGGTGTTCCAGTGGTTTTTCTTACAGCAGATACCGAATCTGAAACTGTTGCCAAGGCCAAGGCGGCAGGTGCATTGGAGCTTCTTACTAAGCCATTCAAAAAGGATGAGCTGCTGGAGCTTGTGGAGAAGCATATTTCCTGAGGGGGCTTTTAATTGGATACAACGCATGAAAAAGAGCTGGCTAGCCTCCAGGATGAGATTAAGGCTCTTAATCTTGAGCTTAAAAAGGCTAAACGAGAGGTAAAACGCCTGAGGCAGACTAATAAAATCCTAAGTAATTTGAATGATCAGGCAAATCGGTTCAGAGCTTATAGTGAGCACAGCAAAAGCCAGCAGGTTTTTTATAATGAGCTGCTGCTTCAGAATTCTCCTAATATTTCAATAGTTCTCGATATGAATCTTAATACGGTTATGGCCACTGATGCTTTCTATCAGAAGACCTTCTTCAATAAGCAGGCAATAAACGATGGCATGACACTTAATGATGTGTTCAAGGGATTTATGCGAGAGAATAGTCTGTCGCATATGCTGGAGCGCTGCCATGAGGCTAGAGACGAGGGCCGTAACGTTCAGTATATGGACCGTATGACTGTGTTTGGTACGGAGGAGATATATGATATATATATCCGCCCAGCTGTAAATAGTCATAAGGAAATTGCTGGTGTCATGCTGATACTGGTGGAGATTACTGACATTATTGCTGCAAAGGAGCGGGCAGAAAGTGCCGACAGGGCTAAGTCCAGCTTCCTTGCTAATATGTCCCATGAAATAAGAACACCAATGAATGCAATCAATGGTATGTCGGAGTTTATTATCCGTGATACCACCGACTCCTTTGCCCGGGAGAATGCAATCCTCATAAAAAGTGCATCACAGTCCCTGCTGGCCATTATCAATGATATCCTGGACTTTTCCAAGATTGAGGCCGGTAAGATGGAAATAGTGAGTATGCCTTATCAGATGTCATCAGTAATAAATGATGTGGCTACCATGATTAATATCCGACTGCAGGATAAGCCGGTAGAGCTTATGCTGGACATTGCAGAGGATCTGCCTTACAGCCTTATTGGTGACGAAATTAGAATAAAGCAGATTATAATAAATCTGCTGAATAATGCAGTAAAGTTTACCCATGAAGGTACCATCACTCTTAAGATGTGGTGGGAAAGAATGGAAGAGGATAACACCATAAAGGTTTATTCCAGCGTAAAGGATACTGGTATAGGTATCAAGGCGGCAGACCTTGTGAAGCTGTTTTCCAGCTTTGAGCAGGTTGACACTAAGCGTAACCGTTCAGTTGAGGGTACTGGCCTCGGCCTTGCTATCTGTAAGCGTCTCTGCCGTGCTATGGGCGGAGATATCGAGGTTGCCAGTGTTTATGGTGAAGGATCTACCTTTACCTGGTCTATGACTAACGCAGTAGATGATTGGAAACCAATTGGCAAGATCAATAAGGAAGACTGCCTCTCATCCATGAAGCTGTTCCAGTATACCTTTAGTGCAGAAAAGGCGCGGGTGCTGGTGGTCGACGATAACAGAGTTAATCTGAAGGTTGCCGAGGGAATGATGACGCCATATAGGATTCATGTTACTGCCGTTGAAAGTGGTCCGGAGGCTATCAGCCTGCTTAAGAAGGAAAGTTTCGACATTGTGTTCATGGATCATATGATGCCAGTGATGGACGGTGTAGAAGCTATGCTGAAAATCAGAGAAATACCAGAGCAGAAGGACGCCTGCATTATAGCGCTTACCGCAAATGCTATAAGTGGTATGAAGGAACAGTATCTGGAATATGGATTCCAGGGCTTTTTGCCAAAGCCTCTTGAGGCTAGGGAGCTTGATGACTGCCTGCGGCAGTTCTTGCCTGGTGAATATATTGTGGCGCTTGATAAGCCGTTATCTACGAAGCAGGATATCGTGGATGAGGATGTACTGCGTCAGGTTTATTCAGATGGCCGCAAAAAGCTGAAGCTTTTGACTCAGCTCTTTGAAAATGAAGATTTTACTAATTATGTTATAGAGGTGCACGCTCTTAAGGGTGTTGCAAAGCTTATCGGTGAAAATGAGCTTTCCGAGCTGGCCAAGGAGCATGAAATGGCTGGCAAGGCAGGCAATTATGATGTTATCAGAAAGAGCTTCGACTTGCTTATTGCCATGTATGCTGGTGTAATAGCAAATATTGGCGAAAAATATGCTGATGAGGTGCTCCAAAAGAAAACCGCTGAGGAACTTGCTGAAATATCTGAGGCTGAGCTAAATAAGGTCATTGATGAAATGAATTCTGCTATTGTGGACTATGACCTCGATGGCTTAGGACAGATTCTGGAACGTATGCAGAAATATAGAGTAAGCGATAAACAGAGAGAGCTTCTAGAAAAGATGAAGAATGCAGAAGAGGACTTTGATTATGACGCTTTAGAAGAGCTTATACGTCAATGGTCTTGATATCCGGACAGATTCTTTTGATATGGGGTGTGTAGCAATGAAGTCTATAGTATTATATACTGAGGAAATGGATGACCTTGATACTGGTATTCAGGAGCTGATTGATCAGCTTAATGAGCATGAACTGAAAAAGAATTCCGCAGCGATAATGTTTGCCCATCCTGATACCAACTTTAAAGAGCTGATGGCCGGTTTAAAGAAGTATATGCACTTTCCTATAATCGGCTGTACAGCGATGTCAATGTTTACTGAGGCAATGGGGTATACTACTCAGGGAATTTCTATTCAGATTTTTACTGGAGATGATGTGTATTTTCAGGCTGGCATTACTAGTGAGATGAATCCTGAAAATATGAGGGATGAAATACAGTCAATGTATAACGATCTGTCCGCTAAGCAGGAGGAAAAGGAAAAGCTGATTTTAGCCTATGCCAACATTATCAAGGGAGTTACTGGAGACCGCTTTATAAAATACCTTGATGAGGTAAGCGGTGGCTCTCCAGTTTTTGGCGGGATAAGCTCAGATTCCTTCAGCTTTGATGATTGCCGGGTGATTTATGATGAGAATGTCCATCAGTATGCAATGGCTGTTCTGATGATAAGCGGTAATATCAGACCTTCCATGATTTATGAGTTTTCTATCGATAGGGAAGCAGAATATTCAGCCATCGTAACTGATGCTAGTGAAAATGAGGTTCGGTCATTAAATAATAAATCATTTATTGAATCAATGGAAAAGATTGGCATGAGACCGGATTATGAGGATGCCTTTGTAGAATCCGTCGGTATGCCTCTGATGTCTACATATGAGACGCCTGAAGGGGATAAGATTCAGGTAATGCGTCACTTGAATAGCGTTAATAGGGAAAACGGTGCAGGCATTTTTCTAGGTGAGATAAAGGAAGGCTCGCTTATTCATGTCTGCCTTATGAACCGGGCTGAAATAAAGAAATCAGTATCCAGGGCTATTCATGACTGCTTCCGCATTGTGAAGTCTAATCCTGATTATCACTATTCTACGTTGCTGCTGACTTCCTGTGCATCAAGGATAATGACATTTGTTAATGATATTGCAGAAGAGGCAAATTCCTATGTTGAAATAATACCGCCTACCATGACCATGTCGGGATTCTATTCCTTTGGTGAATTCTGTCCTGAAAAAGGCAATGTCAGCGGGAAAATGCACAACATATTCCAAAATACAACCTTCTGCGTTCTTATGATGTAGCCACTCCAAGCACTTGCTTTTAGGGGTAAGCAGGGGTATAATATTTAAGTTGCAATTACTAGGCTGAAGCCTATTTTGGAGGTAGATTGTTTTGAAACAGATGACAGGTAATGAACTGCGTGAGGCTTTTCTCACTTTCTTTGCTGAGAAGAAAGGCCATCTGAGACTGCCAAGTGCGTCGCTGATTCCTGAGAATGATCCTACACTGCTTATGATTGGTGCTGGTATGGCACCATTTAAGGCATATTTCACCGGCAAGGTAAAGCCACCTCGTACCCGTATCGCTACAAGCCAGCGCTGCGTACGTACAGGTGACATTGAGAATGTTGGCCGTACTGCTCGTCATCAGACCTATTTTGAGATGCTGGGAAATTTCTCCTTTGGTGATTACTTCAAAAAGGAGGCTATTCCTTGGGCATGGGAGTTCCTGACTGAGGTTCTGGAACTTCCAAAGGATAAGCTCTGGGCTACCATTTATCCAGATGATAAGGAAGCTAAGGAAATTTGGGAGCAGCAGCCAGGCTTTGATCCTTCTCATATAGTTGGTTTGGATGATAATTTCTGGGAAATCGGCCCTGGTCCATGCGGTCCTGACTCTGAGATTTATATCGATCTTGGTGAGGAAAGGGGCTGTGGCAGTCCTGACTGTGCAGTAGGCTGTGATTGCGACCGTTATCTGGAAATCTGGAACAATGTATTTACCCAGTTTGACCGTACAGAGGATGGTCAGTATAACGACCTGGAGAATAAGAACATTGATACAGGTATGGGCCTGGAGCGTATTGCCTCTGTAATTCAGGGCAAGGCAAGCAACTTTGAGACTGATCTTCTGTTCCCTATCATTGAATATGCTTCCGAGGTATCTGGAGTTGAATATGGCAAGGATGCAGATAAGGACATTTCCCTTAAGGTAATTGCTGACCATGCACGTTCTATGGCTATCATGATCATGGATGGTATTCTTCCTTCAAATGAGGGGCGCGGTTATGTACTGCGCCGTATTCTGCGCCGTGCTATCCGTCATGGCCGTATGCTTGGCATAAAGGATAAGTTTCTGGAGGGGGCTGTTGAGGCTGTCTGCAGAATTTATGCTGGTGCAAGAGACTTTGAGGCACTTGAGCAGAAGAAAGAATATATCAAGAAGGTTATCTCTCTGGAGGAGGACCGTTTTGCAGCTACTCTTGAGCAGGGGATTGAACTGCTGGATGGATATATGGCAGATGCAAAGGCCGCAGGCAAGAATGTTCTTGATGGTGCTCTGAGCTTCAAGCTTTATGATACATTTGGTTTCCCTTGGGAGCTTACCGAGGAGATTCTTCAGGAAAATGGCATGGATCTCGACAAGGATGGTTTTGATAAGGAAATGCAGGCGCAGCGTGATCGCGCTCGTGCAGCACGTGCTGAGAATCAGCGCTTTGCAGTTCCTGATCTGAAGGATATTGATACCGCAGCCCTTAAGTCTGACCCTGATGCTACTGAGGCAAAGGTTGTTGCTATCTGGAAGGCGGGAGCTCTGGCTGATATGCTGGAGGATGGAGAAGAGGCTGGCATTATTCTGGATGTTACCCCATTTTACGCTGAAGGCGGCGGACAGATTGGTGATAGCGGTCTCCTGATCAGTGAGCTCGGACGTATTAAGGTCTCAAATGCAAAGAAACTTCCTGATGGAACAATTTACCATGTTTCCTACGTTGAGGAAGGCCAGCTTAAGGTTGGCGATAAGGTTGAAATTAAGCTTGATAAGGCAGCTAAGCTTTCATCCGCCCGCAACCATACTGCTACACATCTTCTGCAGGCAGCACTGAAGAAGGTTGTTGGCCAGCAGGTGAATCAGGCAGGCTCCTCAGTAAACGGAGACCGTCTGCGTTTTGACTTCTCTAATTTTGAGCCAGTAACTCCTCAGCAGCTTGCAGATGTTGAGGAGCTGGTAAATGAAGAGATTCTCAAGGGTACCGATGTTGAATTCGAGATTATGGATAAGGATGCCGCTGTTAAGAAGGGGGCAATGGCTCTCTTTGGTGAAAAGTATGGTGATCAGGTCCGTGTTGTAAGCGTTCCTGGCTTTTCTATGGAGCTGTGCGGCGGCTGTCATGTAAAGAATGTAGGCCAGATAGGTCTTTTCAAGATTGTAAGTGAGACTGGTGTTGCTGCTGGTATTAGAAGAATAGAAGCAATCACCGGCAAGGCAGCTCTTGAGTATGCAAATCGCAAATCTCAGGAGGTTGCAGCAGCTGCTGCAGCGCTGAAGTGCCGTGAGGATGAGGTTGCAGCTCATGCCGAGTCTATGGCAGCTCATGTAAAGGAGCTGCAGAAGCAGCTGGATGCAGTAAATGCTGAGAAGGCTAAGGCTGATGCAGCGGCTCTGGGTGATTCTGTAAAAGCAGCTGGCGCTGTAAATGCTATCACTGCAAAGGTTAATGCAGCTGATATGGATGAGCTGAGAAGCATGGCGGATATGGCATGCGATAAGCTGGAGAATGGCGTTGTAGTTCTGGCAGCTGTAAATGATGGAAAGGTTAATCTGGTTGTTAAGGCATCTAAGGATGCTGTAGCCAAGGGAGTTCATGCCGGTAAGGTAATCAAGGCTGCCGCAGCTGTTGTTGGCGGTGGCGGCGGCGGCCGTCCTGATATGGCTCAGGCTGGTGGCAAGGTACCTGAAAAGGTAGAGGATGCACTGGCAAAGGCATTTGAAACTATTGCTGAGCAGGCAAAATAATTTCATGAAATAAAAAAATCTATGAATAAATGGAATCATTTATTCATAGATTTTTTTTTTAGAAAATTATACTCGTTTTACTGAAATATCTAATTCGTAGCCAGGACAGGCTATAGCCATATCTTTTCTTACTATTTCACTTATGGCTTCATCACAGAAAGTACAGTCATATGGTACCATGATGTAGAAGCAGGCTTTGTTCTTTTCAGGGATATCCAAATCATAAATGCTGCTCAATGGGTTTATTGCTCTGACACTACGTCTCAGCAAAGTCTTCAGATGATGAATTTCTTCATTTTCCTCCTGAGTAATATCAATATGGATAGTGAAGATGGCGTTGAATTCTTTGCTGAGCTGTTTTTCCAGATTGTCAACCAGACGATGGGCTTCGACAAGTGTGAGCTCGTTGCATATTTCTATACGGCAGGAAATGTAGCATCTGCTTGGGCCATAATTGTGTACCACCAGATCAAAAATTGAATGGATTTTTTTATTTTCCAGGACTCTGTGCTTGATATTCCACACCATTTCCTGAGATGGCGGTTCTCCTATAAGAGGCTGCAGGGTATCCTTGGCAGCCGCCCAGCCGCTATGTACTACGAAAAAGCTCACAATTACGCCGGCTTCGGCATCAAGGTTTATGCCAGTGAAATAATATAGGACCATGCAAGCGATAACAACAGTGGTAACCAGGCAGTCACTGAGGCTGTCACGACCAGCAGCCCGCAATGCTGGTGAGTTTATGAGATTGCCGAGGTTACGGTTAAAAAGTCCGAACCAGAGCTTTGCGGCCACTGAAAGAGAAAGAATAATTATAGATAGCTCAGAGGTGTCCAAAGGGGCAGGGTTCATTACCTTATCGATGGAGCTTTTCAGAAGCTCAATACCGATTACTATAATCGTTATAGAAATAATCAGGCCAGCCAGATGTTCAAAACGTCCATGGCCAAAGGGATGCTCAGGATCTGCTGGCTTGGCTGAAAGCTTGAAACCGAACATTGTTACTACAGATGAACCGGCATCGGCAAGATTATTTACAGCATCGCCCATTATGGAAATAGAGCCACTTAGTATTCCTATGGCTGCTTTGATCCCAAAAAGGATAAGATTCATCATAATGCCTATACCGCCGCTTAAATTGCCATACTTCAGGCGGATGTTGATATCACTTATTTCTTTGTTGTTTGCTATAAACTTGTTTATAAGGAAATCAGTCATTATTCTCCTCCTTGTGAATTCTTTTTATAATATCATAAATTGGTTTAAATGTACAGATTAGCAGAACATGGCTGTAATTATTCTATATCTGTCTCTTATACACATCTGACGCTGCCGACGATATGCAGTGTGT